>CAYOUD010000066.1:0-13200 GCA_964407055.1 uncultured Bacteroidales bacterium
ATTAGCCTGCATTATTCATGGAATTCCCTTTGTGCAGATTTGAATCATCTAAACCCGCAGTCATATTTTTATATTTCAAGGGTTTAGATGGTTTGAAGATGTGCAAAGATAATTTCAAGCATACCTAAATACGTTTAATTTTGCGATGAATAATGCAGGTTAGTTCAAATTAGTATAGAATGAATTGTATCGGCAATTTTGATTCACAATCGGTATTAATATCTAACTATTTGCGGTGAATTTTTCGGGTTAAGTCATGTAATAAGCAGATTCCTCAACCCCATCCAGCGGTTCGGAATGACACGCAATTACGTTTGAGACGAGGGAGGAATTTCAAAAATTCGATTGGACATTAATAAAAATAGTTCATGAAATCACGGCACGGTTTTTATTACTACTTTACAAAACAATATTTTTTAACCCGTAGAATTATTAAAAATGATACTATCTTAGCAAATCCATGAACCCGAGATTTCAACATATCATCCTTTTGATTGGAGCAATTTTTATGTTTCAGAGCTTGCATGCAACCCGCATACATGGCATTGCGGACGATTATGCAAATTTTGAATTAATTTTTTATCGCTACAGCGATTTGATAACAGAAAAAACCGATACGCTCTTTACCCTTAGAGTGGATTCAGACGGAAAGTTTGACAAAACATTTGAATTATCTGATACCATACCTGTTTTTACGCTCGTCGGGATTTATAAAATTTGGTTTGTCGCTGAGCCAAACGGAGATTACGAAATGGTTTTTCCAGATTATCTTGAAAAAACCAATGCAGAAATTTACAACCCTTTTTTTAATCCAATCTTGTTAATGGCAGGAATAAAAGGGCAGAAAAAAACGGATTTGAATTATTTAATTAATCGATTTGACCGTTCTTACAACGAATATCTCGATGCTCACCTATTGGATTTTCTTGCCGGAGGGCGCGATTCCGCAGTAGAACTTTACATTGACAGCTTAAAACAAGACTATTCTTATCATAACAATGCCTATTTCAATGCCTGGAAAAAATATCGCTTTGCAAATGTGAGACGCATTGCCTATGAGCGTAATCACCGCTTTACTATCAATCAATATTTCAGACCGGATGAGGTACATTACCAAAATCCAGCATACATGTTTTTATTTAAGGAATTGTTCGATAATTATTTTGATCGCTTCCTGCTTCGACCCGATGGAAAAGAGCTATTAAAAGCTGTCAATTTGGCAAAGAGTCCGCACGCAATTTCAAAAATACTTAGCCGAATGTTTGAGCTTGACAATCAGGCATTACGAGAATATGTCATCATAAAAGGGCTTCGGGATGCTTATTTTGGAGATAATTTCAGAAAACAACCCATATTAATTACACTGGACTCAATCGCAGATTTTTCAAAATATCCCGAACATCGGATTGCTGCAAAAAATGTCATTGAATCGCTTACACATCTTGCTAAAGGAACATATCCTCCAGATTTTAGTTTTTCAACAATCGACGGTAAGCAAGGGAAACTTTCCGAGCTTAAAAATCGCTATTTATATGTGGCCTTTTACCAAACTGAACTTACAACTTGTCAGCAAGAAATTGGACCACTGGTTGAGCAAGCAGCAAAACATGACGGTGAATTTGAAGTGCTGATGGTGCTTTTTGACGAAGACAAACACAAAGCAATAAGTCAGTTAAGATATCTGGACATTCCCTTTGAACTTGTCTTTCCAGACAATCCGGAACAAGTTAAAAAACAGTGGAATCTTAAAACTTTCCCAACTTACTATTTATTGGACACTCAGGGAAAACTTATTTTTTCACCTGCTCCATCGCCGATTGAGCAATTTGAAAATTATTTCTTTCGCTATATAAGCGATTAATTTGGCGAAAGTAATCCAATCGTTTCCAAAAAGTTCTGAATGGAACCATAAGTGTTTTTCATCAAAGGAAGAATGGTTTCTCTGTCCACCCAGACACAGTGCTGAATTCCTTCTGCTAACTGGGGTTCAAGTGTTTCAGTGTTTCCGGAGTATAGCATTCCAAACCAATAGGTCGTCTTCAAATGTGTTTTTCTGTTTTGTGCGTAAATATGGTAGGTTTTCCCCAAAGGCTCCTGTATGCTTAGGGCATTGATATCCATGCCGCATTCTTCAGAAACTTCACGCAAAGCACATATTTCAGCAGATTCTTTTTTTTCTGCTTTCCCCTTTGGCAAATCCCATTTTCCATTTCGGAAAATAAAAAGCTTCAATCCACTTTTTGTGGACACAATCCCGCCTGCAGCCGTTACCGGATCAAGCAA
Source organism: uncultured Bacteroidales bacterium (assembly GCA_964407055.1). GTDB lineage: Bacteria > Bacteroidota > Bacteroidia > Bacteroidales > ML635J-15 > JAQIBY01. The sequence goes on from CAYOUD010000066.1 coordinate 2,284, forward strand.
AGATTGCAAGAACGCAAGCCCTCTTTCGGGTGAGCTTCCAAAAATATTCAAATGTTTTACCTGATTGTTTGTAGTAAAGCGATTAATCTGTATTTTTAGGTCGCCAACTTCGTTCATCGAAATGGCCTGAAAACCTGAAGTTTCATGCTTCAGCTTTTCCTTAGTTATCGAAATAAATCGATTTTTGAAATAAATTTTAATCATACCATGGAAAATACTGCAAAACAAATTGCAAATTATTTAATGCAAATTAACGCAATAAAACTTGAGCCACAAAACCATTTTACATGGGCTTCGGGATGGTTCAGCCCAATTTATTGCGATAATCGTAAAACCTTGTCTTATCCAGCAATCCGCACATTCATCAGAGATGCCTTTGTGGAAAATGCAAAAACAAATTTTGGAGAATTTGATGTTGTAGTCGGTGTAGCAACTGGCGGAATTGCACATGGTGCACTTGTGGCAGAAGCAATAAACAAGCCTTTTGCTTATGTTCGCTCGACGTCCAAAGGTCATGGGCTAGGAAATCAAATTGAAGGTGTCGTATCAACCGAACAGAAAGTTCTAGTCATTGAAGATTTGATTTCAACCGGAGGAAGTAGTTTAAAAGCCGTTGATGCTTTGCGTGAAGCAGGATGTGACGTTGTTGGTATGATTGCAATTTTCACTTATGATTTTCAGATTGCCAAAAACAAGTTTAAAGAAAAACAAGTAAAATGCTATACCTTGAGCAATTACAATGCCTTAATTGATGCTGCTACAGAATCCGGATATATTCAGAATTCGGATGTAGAAACACTTAAAGCTTGGAGACAAGACCCCGGAAACTGGAAAAAATAAAATGGTATGGGTAGTTTGAAAATTGTCAGTAAAAACGGTAAAATACAAAATGCCGATGAGCGAATTTTTCATTTTTTATCTGACTTTCGAAATTTCGACAGACTGATTCCGCCAGATGTTGAAGGCTGGGAGTCGGATACAGATCGATGTCATTTTCACTTAAAAGGACAAGCAATTGAATTACACATTGTGGAAAGAGTTCCTTTTAAAACTATAAAAATACAATCAGACGACGGGTCTGCATTTCCGTTTACGTTTTGGATTCAGCTTGTTTCCGTATCTGCTTATGATACACGAGCCCGGTTGACGGTGCATGCCGATGTTAACATGATGATGCAGGTAATGCTGAAAAAGCAATTGAAAAAAGGGCTAGACTCTCTTGTCGATCAATTGGCCATTATTCCTTATCCATAAAAAAAACCGACTCTGCAATAAATTACAGAGCCGGTCGGGTTTGAGAATTAACTTATTTTAAAATTAAGCGATATAGTCTAAGTAACGTTTTTCAATTACATCCCAATCCACAACATTCCAAAATGCAGAAATGTAATCGGGTCGTTTATTTTGATATTTCAAGTAATAAGCATGTTCCCAAACATCCAATCCGAGAATTGGCATTCCATTTTCGTCGGCAACATCCATTAATGGATTATCCTGATTTGGCGTATCGGTAACTGCAAGACTTTTGTCATTTTTAACAATTAACCATGCCCAACCTGAACCAAAACGCATTGCAGCCGCTTTATTAAAGGTTTCTTTAAACGCATCAAAACTTCCGAATTGATTTTCAATCGCTTCCATTAACTTTCCTTTTGGTTTTACACCACCATTTGCACTCATACTTTTCCAAAACATTGCATGGTTGACATGTCCACCACCGTTATTTCTTACAGCAACCGAATATTCACTAATATTTTTCAACACTTCAAGAAATGTTTTTTCTTCCAGATCGTTGTCTTTAACTGCTTTCTGCAGTTTGGTAAAGTATCCGTTGTGATGCTTGGTATAATGCAACTCCATTGTTTGAGCATCAATATAAGGTTCCAAAGCATTATAATCATACCCCAAAGCAGGGAATTGACAATCTTTCATTTTATCAGTAATCATATTATATCTTTTTTTTTAAGGTTAAACAATTTTTTCTTTACGGATTATATACATGACCGTCCACCGCCATTTCATAACGTTCACTTACAACGTTCCAATCAATAATTTTCCAGAAATTATCAACATACTCAGCACGGCGGTTTTCATATTGCAGATAATAAGCATGCTCCCAAACATCAATTGTGAGGATCGGTATTCCTTGTTCGGGGACAATATCCATTAGTGGATTATCCTGATTGGGAGTACTTACAACTGCCAAATGATTTCCGGGAAGGACAATTAACCATGCCCATCCACTTCCAAACTGTGATTTTGCAGCAGAACTGAACTCTTGTTTAAATGCTTCAACACTACCAAAATCCTCAACAAGTGCATTCTTAAATTGATCACTCTTTTCTGTTGATTCAGGAGATAAATTCGTCCAAAACATCCAATGATTGTAATATCCACCACCATTGTTACGAACTGCCACAGAATATTCACTAACATTTGCAAAAATCAACTCTGGTGTTAAACCATTTGCTGAAGTTCCGTCAATTGCATTGATAAACTTTTTAAAATATCCTTTGTGGTGCTTACCATAATGCAATTTCATTATTCTGGAATCTATAAATGGCTCAAATGCATCCGCATCATACGGCAAATCATTAAAAGCATACATCGCTTCGTCAAGATCATCAGCCGTTAATTTCATATTCGCTGTTTCAGCAACTTTTTGTTCTGAAGCTTCTGAGTTTTCCTGCTTATTAGCAGGCTGACAAGCCATTAAGACCGCAATTAAGATTGGTACTATTAGAATTAATTTTTTCATAAAAACAAATCTTTATTTATAATTGTTCTAATTAAACAACAGGTGAATCAGCAAAAATGTTCACTCATAATATGTATTTCTGGCACTGAATTTGTTTTGAAGGGAATAAACAGTATATTTAAACACTAAAAATCATATTATGAAACGACTACTACTCCTTTATTTTGCTGTAAGCACAATGGGTTTCGGATTGACAGCACAAGAAGACATTGAAGATAAATTCAAAACCATGGAAGATAAATTTGAAGATGCCTTTGAAGAGGAAGAAGGCGATCAAATGACGCTTCGTTTTTTTAATGCAGAAGATGGTGAGCCAGTCCCCGGAGCACAAGTTATTATAAATGAAATAGAATACGAAACCGATTACGAAGGCAAAGTTCGCTTTCCTAAAATTGGAAAAGATGGAAACTATCCGGCAGAATTTTCTTGCGAAGGATATATTTCGGCAGTATATGAATTCGAAATTCGTGCGCTAACGATTTTCCGAAATCGTTTTTCGGTCTCACCGATACTTGAACTCGGTAGCATGCGAATTGTGCTCGACTGGGCACGTCGTCCCCGGGATTTAGATGCTCATTTAATGAACAAAGGGAAATATCACATTTCATATCGTAATGATCAGGTTTCATCAGACGGAACAGCTCGTTTAGATCGCGATGACCGGGATGGGTTTGGCCCCGAAACCATTACAATTAATGACATCAACGAAGATGACAACTATTCCTATCTGGTTTTTGATTACAGCAATCGCGGACAAACAAACTCCCGCTCACTTTCAAAATCAGAGGCCGTAGTTCGGGTTTATATTGAAGACCGATTGGCAAAAACAATTAATATTAGAGAAAATGACCGTGGTACTATTTGGAAAGTATTTACATTTAGAGACAATAAATTTATTGTTTTCAATGAAATAATAAATTAATATCCATCTATAAAAACAGTGGGATTAAAAAAACAGTGGGGATTCGATTAATCGCATCCCCACTGTTTTTTTTTAAAATTCTATCTGCCAAATTGACACAAAACAATTGTTTGTCTTTCAAAACAACCTGCTCCAAATGCAATTTTGTCCGAAATCATTCATTTTCTTTACTTGGCACAAAATTCGTAAGACAGCAGGCAGATTTTTGAAATAAATAACAACACATTAATTTAAATATTTGAATTATGGCAAAAGAAATGAAGTATGACATTGACGCCAGAGATCAACTCAAAAAAGGAGTTGATGCGCTTGCTGATGCAGTAAAAATAACCTTGGGTCCAAAAGGACGTAATGTTGTAATAGACAAAAAATTTGGAGCACCCCAAATCACAAAAGACGGTGTAACTGTTGCAAAAGAGATTGAACTGAAAGACAGTTTTCAAAACATGGGTGCACAAATGGTTAAAGAAGTTGCATCAAAAACAAATGACGATGCTGGCGACGGAACAACGACTGCAACTGTTTTGGCACAATCAATTATTCAAGTTGGATTGAAAAACGTAACTGCCGGTGCGAATCCAATGGATTTAAAACGAGGTATTGATGCTGCTGTTCAAGCCGTAATTAAACACATGAAAACCTTGTCACAAGAAGTTGGAGACAACAATGATAAAATTGAACAAATTGCTACAGTTTCAGCAAATAATGACAAAACCATCGGAAAACTTATTGCTGAGGCAATGAATAAAGTTAAAAAAGAAGGTGTTATTACTGTTGAGGAAGCAAAAGGCACAGAAACCCATGTTGAAGTGGTTGAAGGAATGCAATTCGACAGAGGATTTATTTCACCATACTTCATTACAGACAGCGAAAAAATGGAAGCTGTGCTTGAAAGTCCTTACATTCTCCTGACTGACAAAAAAATATCTTCAATGAAAGACTTGATGTCAGTTTTGGAACCAGTTGCTCAGGAAGGAAAACCATTGATGATTATTGGTGAAGATGTAGAAGGCGAAGCACTTGCAACATTGGTTGTTAACCGTTTAAGAGGAACCATAAAAGTTGCTGCAGTTAAAGCACCCGGGTTTGGCGATCGTCGTAAAGAAATTCTGGAAGACATCGCAGTATTAACCGGCGGAACCGTAATTTCTGAAGAAAAAGGAATGAAACTGGATGCTGCAAACCTTGAAATGCTGGGTAGTTGTGAAAAAATTACAATCAACAAAGAAAACACAACCATTGTAAACGGCAGTGGTGATAAAGAAGCAATCAAATCTCGTGTTTCTCAAATCCGCAAACAAATTGAAAGCACAACATCTGACTACGATAAAGAAAAGCTTCAGGAACGTCTTGCTAAACTTGCAGGCGGAGTTGCTGTACTTTATGTAGGTGCTGCATCGGAAATTGAAATGAAAGAGAAAAAAGACCGCATGGAAGATGCTTTAAGTGCAACTCGTGCAGCTGTTGAGGAAGGCATTATTCCTGGTGGTGGTGTTGCTTTCATTCGTGCAATTGAAGCACTCAAAGACATGAAACTTGACAATCAAGACCAAAACACAGGCGTTGCAATTATTCGTCGTGCACTTGAAGAGCCAATGCGCATGATTGTAGAAAATGCTGGTGTCGAAAGTTCTGTCGTAATTCAGAAAATTAAAGAAGGAAAAGGTGACTTTGGATACAATGCCAGTACCGAAAAGTACGTCAACATGCATGAAGCAGGCGTTATTGACCCAACCAAAGTGGCTCGTGTTGCACTTGAAAATGCGGCGTCTATTGCAGCAATGCTACTTACCACAGAATGTGTTATTGCTGACATTGAAGAAGAGAATGAGGCCCCAATGGGAGGCGGAGCACCAGGAATGGGTGGTATGCCCGGAATGATGTAAACTTGGATTACCAAATAAAAAAAAGCAGACCAACCGGTCTGCTTTTTTTTGAACTCGTATCATCATCATGTTGAGATGATTATTTTACAATTGTCATTTCATCAACTAAATTTGAGGCACCGGCAAATTTATCAATAATCCAAAGTGTGTAACGCACATCAAGATTAATGCAGCGTTGCATATTATCTTCAAACTCAATATCGCCGCTCATTGCTTCACCGTTTCCGTCAAAAGCAGTACCAATCAATTCCCCATTCGCATTAATTACGGGTGATCCTGAGTTTCCACCAGTAATGTCATTATCTGTAATGAAACAAATCGGCAATTGCCCATTTTCATCTGCATATTGACCATAATCTTTTGCTTCAGCAAGTGCTTTTAAGCGTTTCGGAATATTAAACTCATAGCTATTCGGATCTGCTTTTTCCAAAATTCCTTCCATGGTTGTTAAATATTCATAATAAACCGCATCGCGTGGAACATATCCATCAACTTTCCCATAAGTCAAGCGAATGGTTAAGTTTGCATCGGGATACCAGTTTTGATCGCTGCGGATATTCATCAAGCCTTCAACAAACAAACGACGTGCACGCCCAAGTCCTTCAGATTTTGTGTTTATTTCACCTGACACTTCACGATATTTTCTCAAAATAGACATTCCCATATTGTACATTGGGTCTTTCTCCAATTTTTTGGCTTTCGGGTTATCAAGAAAATCCATCATCGTTTCTTCGTTGGCAAAGATGGTTTTTTCTTTGGCAATCATTTTTTCAGCCCATTTATCAAAATCGCCTTTGTATTTATCATGTGCTTCAGCATATGTTTCCGGATAATATTTTGCATCTACATGCTCTCCAAAATAAGTAAAAAGCGCTGCAAGCATTTTTTGTTCTGTTCCGGCATTATAATCTTTATAAAATTCTTTTGCGGATGCTTTCATGCTTTCAACTGCAGCCTGCTTTTGTTCTTCAGTAATTTCTTCGTTTTCAAGCTGTCTAAGCAAACCGGTTGACTGAAATGCAAAAATTGTCAAATCCGGACCAGTAAGCAGGGCTTCTAATAAAAACTGACGCGCATAAGACTCTTCTTTACGTGATTCATACGCATTTTCAATGGTTGAAAGAACATCCCGGTATTTATCAGTACGGATATTATCCGCCCAAGCCTGGTATTTTTCTTCAAGTTTCTGTTTTTGTCCCATCGTGTTTAATTTGCGCAAAGCGATATTCTGCTCATGTGAATATTTCCAATAATTTGCACTCCGTGCATATTTTGAAGCATACTGTAATTTAATTTTAGGATCAGCATTCATATCTTCACGCATGACATTTAATTTCACATCGCGAATCTCATATCTCCAATTGTTGGTGATATCCATCGTTTCTTTCAATCCGTAAGATGTCATATAACGGTCAGTTCCACCGGGAAAACCTAAAATCATTGCAAAATCATCCTGCTCAACGCCTTTAAGTGAAATCGGCAAGTGATGTTTTGGTTTCAACGGAACATTGTCTTCACTGTAAGTTGCAGGTTTTCCGTCAGAACCCGTATAAATGCGAAACATAGAGAAATCTGCAGTATGTCTTGGCCAACTCCAGTTATCAGTATCGCCACCAAATTTACCCATGTCTTCAGGGGGTGCTCCTACCAAACGAACATCTTTATAAATAATGTAAACAAAAAGAAAGAACTGGTTATTATCAAACATGGTAGCAACCTGGGCGGAATAGTCTGTTCCCTCTTCAGCAGCTCCAGTAATTTTCGATGATAATTCGCTAATTTTTTGATTTCGTTCAACTTCTGTCATTGTATCATTCAATGCTTTGGAAATTTGGTCTGTAACATCCTCCATGCGAATCAAAATAGAAGCTGTAATGCCTTCATTTGTCAACTCCTCATCCAAAGATTTAGCCCAAAATCCATCTTTCAGATAATCGTTTTCAACTGAGGAGTGTTGTTGAATCATACCATAACCACAATGATGGTTCGTTAACATCAATCCTTTATCAGAAATAATTTCTCCGGTACAAAAATGACGAAATGGAGCTCCATCATTACCCAAACCGACAATGGCATCTTTTAAGGAAGCCTGATTAATGGAATAAATATCTTCAGGACTGAGTTTCAAACCCATCTCCTTCATTTCTTCATAATTTTTCCCAATCATTGACAGCAACCACATGCCCTCATCAGCAACTGCCCGAAAACCAGAAACTGTCAAACTGACAATCAATAATACACTTAATAAACGTTTCATAATATCTTTTTTAATTAATTGATTTAAAATAATCGCTAAATTTAATGATTATCTATTAATTTTGCACACATTCACACTTAAACTCTTGTTAATGACAAAAAATGACCTGAGAAATGACCTGAGAAATGTATCACCCGATGCGCTAAAATCCTGGCTAATTTCCAAAAATGAGAAGCCTTTTCGCGATAAGCAAATTATGCATTGGCTATGGAAACAACCAGTAACCGATTTTGATGAAATGACAAATCTGTCAAAACCATTAAGAAATGCATTAAAAGCTGAATTCGATTTATCTCAGCTTAATTTAATTACAACACAAAACAGTAGCGACGGCACGTTAAAAAGCGGATTCCGCTTATTCGACAATGAATTTGTTGAAGGCGTACTCATTCCATCCAAAGAGCGGGTTACAGCATGCATTTCCACACAAGTTGGCTGCCGTATGGGATGTAAATTTTGTGCAACTGCCGGCTTGGGATTTCACCGTAACTTAAGTGCAGGTGAAATTTATTTACAGGTTTATAAATTGAATAAACTTGCAATAGAACATTATAAAAGAAAATTAAGCAATGTTGTCATCATGGGAATGGGTGAGCCACTTGACAACTACGAAGCAGTAAAAACGGCATTAAATTTTCTAACTGGTGCAGACGGATTGGAAATGAGTCCCAGGCGTATCACATTAAGTACAGCAGGCGTTCCAAATAAAATAAAACAAATGGCTGACGACGGGTTGAAAATCAACCTTTCACTATCCCTGCATACCGCCAATGACAATTTGCGAAGCAAGATAATGCCAATCAACAATAAATATACACTTCAAGTTTTGGCAGAGTCTTTGCAATATTACCACAGCAAAACAAATAATCGAATTAGTTATGAATATGTATTGCTTAAAAATGTTAACGATCAGGAAATTCATGCAAGAGAGCTTGCAGAGTTTACGAAAATTACTCCCTGCAAAATTAATTTAATTGAGTACAATCCGGTTTCAGGCTTAGGATTTGAAAAAAGCACAGAAGAATCAACACAAAAATTCATGAAATTTCTTGAAAGTAGAAATCTGATTGTAAAATTAAGAAGAAGCCGAGGAGCGGATGTTGACGCTGCTTGCGGACAATTAGCAAACAAATTTCGCAATAAATAAACAAGGTAATTCCTCTGACTATTCAAAATGTGGAAAATTATTAATATTTTAGCAGATTAACTGGAAAATAAACCTCTGAAATTATGAAACATATAACATCATTATTAATTGGACTTCTAGTCCTGACAGCGGTAAGCACCGCACAGCCTGTAAAATCAGACTTTGGTGTCGATCAAAAAGTCAAACTTGAAAACGGAGATGCTTATCAGAAAATGGTTGGCGCTGACGACACCGGATTTTACGTACTAAAAACAGATTACGACAATAATATTTGGTTGGAATTCTGGAATGCAGACAATTTGGTAAAAGAAAGTTATAACCGTCTGATTCTCCCATCTGTAGGTGGTGTTCAAGCTGAATTTCTTGAAATGTTTTACATTGACGGAAAGCTCATTATGTTCACAACGGTAACGAATGAATCCATCAAGCAGAAAACACTTTATGCCCAACATGTCAATAAGGCAGGGAAAATTATTGGTGAAAGTAAGCCGATTGGACGATTAACAAACCAAAACATTGTTGTTGATTTCGAAGTGGATTTAACAGCAAACGAAAAACTAATGTTTGTCCACTATTACCGTCCGTTCCAAAAATACAATGAAGAGCCGATTTTCTTCAAAATGTACGATTCATCACTGGATGAGGTCATGAACAAAACAATTAAACTTCCGCTTGTTGATCGTGAATTTGAAATTATCCAATACATTGTGATGGAAAATAATGACATTCTTATGCTTTCAAAAATGCAACCTGTAGAGGAAAGACGTAGCAGACGCAGAGGACCGGAAGTATTTGAATATAGTGTTCTCGTTTATGATGTTGAAATGAGTCTTGTGCAGAATTATCCGATTAATGTGGAAAAATTCATCCCACAGAATGCAATGATTGGTGTGAATGAAACCGATAAATTCATTGATGTTATGGGATTCATGGCGAAAAAGAATAAAACTGAATATTCCGGAGTTTTTCATGAAAGATTTGATCTTAAAACAAAAGAATGGGCTCCTATCGATCGTAAAACGACGTATTATAATATAGAGAGAGATGAAGAAAGGGATTTTCGTGCAACGCATTTAATGGAAGATCGCGATAATTTATACAACTATCAGCTTCGGAATATGGTGTATCTCAGCACAGGAGAGCCTGTTTTAATTGCGGAACATTACAACGAATGGATTGACAGTATTGTTGACCCAAGAACTAAAGAAGTGACATTCAACAGTTATTACAAATACAATGATCTTCTGGTTGCAAAAGTTGACAGAAACAATAATTTTGAGTGGATGACACGTATCCCGAAATCTCAATCATCTTATAATGATTTCGGAGATTACTCCTCCTTTGGGATGACCGTTTTGGGTGAGAAAATCAAACTGTATTACAACGGAAATCATAAAAACCTGAAAATGTTGGCTAATGACATGTATAACAGTCAGGATTTAAAAGAGGCTAAGAGCCCAGGTCGCAGAGGACGCGCCCTGTCTATCACCGTTTTCTCTGACGGTAAAGTGTTTGGTTCATACATGTTTGAAGGAAAGCATAAAAAACAAATTGTCAAACCTGAACTTATGGCTGTACACAAAGGCAAACATTTTATCTATACTAAAAAAGGATCAAATCTTAAGTTTGCCAGATTCTTTGTTGAATAATTTACAATACACAATATTGAAAACGTCTCTAAGCATAGGTTTAGGGACGTTTTTTTATGCGGGTGCCCTCGCCACGATTTCGATGAAAATCAAAACCCCTCAGTCGCCTTGGTTACCGAAGAATTGCCGCCCAATTAAAATTTCATTCCGGCTCAGTTTTTATTCACACCCTTTGATTTGTTTAAACAGCAGTAGTAATACCGATTGTGAATCAAAATTATTTACTCCCGAAAATCGGGGATACCGGAGTTTTTGATTTTAAAGTGTCATAACATAGGGTGCTGTTGGTTAACCCACA
>CAYOUD010000067.1:0-13186 GCA_964407055.1 uncultured Bacteroidales bacterium
AATTCTCGGCCGATGGATTCGAAATCACCGCCGGAAATTTCTATGAGCAATTCGGAAACGGTTTATCACTCAGATCCTACGAAGAAAAGGCCCTCGGAGTTGATAATTCAATTGATGGGGTGCGTGTAAAATACAGCCCAATACAAGGGGTGAACTTTACAGGAATTCTCGGAAAACAACGTTATTACTTTGATTATGGACCAGGTATTATCAGAGGTCTTGACGCAGATGTCAGCATTAATGACCTGTTCGAAAAATTACAGGAAAAGCGATTCAGAGTCATTGTCGGAGGAAGCTTTGTGAGCAAATTCCAGGAAGATAATGACCCGGTTTATAAACTCCCGGAGAACGTTGCGACAAGTGCTGCCAGAATTAATCTTTCCTACGGGCTGCTAAATTTCAACTCAGAGTACGCTTACAAAATTAACGACCCGTCAGAAGACAACAAATATATTTATAAACCCGGACAAGCATTGCTTGCAACGGCAACTTATTCACAAAGAGGACTCGGTGTGTTGGTTTCAACAAAATGGGTCGATAATATGAGTTTCCGTTCCGATCGAAACGCAACGCTTACCGATCTAAATATCAACCTCTTACCGGAAATAACAAAAAACCACACATATACACTTGCAGCCTATTATCCTTATGCCACCCAACCAAATGGTGAATGGGGCGCACAAGCAGAAATCATGTACAATTTTAAACGGAAATCCACAATCGGAGGAAAATACGGAACAAGTGTTGCCCTTAACTATTCACGCGTTCATAATATTCCGAGAAATCCGATTAATGATACCACTCCAATTGGTGCAAGTGGAACATTGGGTTATGAAAGTCCATTTTTTAGCATTGGCGATGAATTATTTTATCAAGATATCAATCTGGAGTTGACAAAGAAAATTTCAAAAACGGTAAAAGTTGTACTCACATATCAGAATCTGACACTGAATAACGACGTGTTAAAACAATCAGAATTTCATGATATGATTCATGCAAATATTGCCATTGCAGATATAACCTATAAATTTGACCGAAAAACCAGTCTGCGAGGTGAATTCCAAGGCATGTTTACTGATGACGATAAAGGCGATTGGGCAATGGGGCTCTTAGAATTCAGTATTCCAAAGTTTTTCTTTACCGTAATGGATAGCTGGAATTACGGAAACAGCATTTCCGACCAACGCTACCATTACTACACTGTCGGATTGGGATATATTAACGGAGGAAGCAGAGTTCAACTTTCTTACGGAAAACAACGACAGGGCGTAATGTGTGTCGGCGGAGTATGTCGTACCGTACCTGCATCTAACGGTCTAATGTTATCAATATCCAGCACCTTTTAAACCGGAAGCATTATGAAAATAATATTTATATATTTATCATTAATTCTTGTTGCCAGCACCTTGTTTTTTGCCTGCGACACAATCGAAGAACCATATTATGAAGACAATATCACCGTCTGTAATGGACGAAAAAGCCTGATTCTGGATTTTACCGGTCAACGATGCGGGTTTTGCCCAGACGGGCACCGTGTGATTGAGCAATTGCAAAATGACTATCCTGAGGCAATTGTTCCTATCGCAGTACATTGTTCGTTCTTGGGACTAGCTGCCACCAGTGATACAACTAAACCGTTTCATTATAATTTCATGAATAGTCTCACTATTATACTTGGTGGTGACGGTATGAGCTCAAGCGGATATTTTAACATTACATCGCAACCGGTTGGTACAGTGAATAGTTTTTTACCTGAAGACATTTCTGCTCCCGGTGCCTGGGCAACCCAAACTGCCGGTTTCATGTCGATTTTTCCCGAATTTTCAATTGAAATAGAACCAATTTATTCAGATAGCACAATTCAGGCAGATATCAATATCTATACAGAAATTGCAACCGAAAGACAAATGCAAATTGCTATTTACATTGTAGAATCACACATTATCCAATGGCAAGAAGATTACTCTGCAGACGAATCTCCTATTGAAAATTACGAACACAATCATGTGCTCAGAGCAAGTATGAACGGAACATTCGGAGAAGAACTCAATTCAGATGTCAATTTATCGATCGGGGATGAATTTGAAAAATCCTACAGCTTAAAAATCAAACCGAATTGGAATCCCGAAAACTTGCAGATTGTTGCCTTTGTATATGATAACGACAGCAAAGAAGTGCTTCAGGCTGAAGAAGCTTACGTGCAAGAATAGCGTGTCTTATCACAAAATGAAATGAATAATTCCGGATATTTTCATATCTTCACAATATGAAAAAACATTATCTATTACTGATATTATTCGGCTTGAGTGTTTTCTCATTAAAACTCACAGCTCAAGTGTTTTATGGTGGAATTACCGGAGGTGCAACCATCACTCAATATAATGGAGATAATCGTGGTGGATACAATAAAATTAATCCCAAAGCCGGAATTTTCATTACTCGTGATATGCCAAGCGAGTTTAATTATCAAATTGAATTACTTTTCATCCAAAAGGGAAGCCAATATTCATGTGAAAAAAACCAAGCTTATTACAACCTAAGACTCAGATACATTGAAATGCCGATTAGCCTGCAATATAATTTAACAGGAATTCACATCCCAAGATTGATAAATTGGGATTTCAACAATTTGGTTACGCCTGAAATAGGGATTTCGGCCGCATATTTACTCCAGGCCCGTGAAGACGACAATGGAGGCGGACTTACTGAACCTGTTGATCCGTTTAAGCCCTACGATTTTTCACTACATGCAGGCGTAAATTATCATTTCAATGAACATTGGGCATTCCTTTTCCGTTATTCTTACAGTTTTATTCCGGTGCGCGAACATCCCGGAGGACAAACTTATTTACTGGATTGGGGGCAATACAATAATGTGTTGCACTTTTCATTTTCTTATCGATTTTAGATGAAAAAAAAAATTGTCATAGCAATTACGGGTGCAAGTGGAGTTATCTACGCACAAAATCTGATTCAAAAACTAGAACATTCTAAATCTGTAGAATCGCTTTCGGTGGTTATGTCTGATGTTGCAAAGCAAGTTTGGGAAACAGAAATCGGCACAAAACCGGCATTTAATTCAAAACAATATCAATCCGATGATTTTTATGCTCCCTTTGCATCCGGCTCATCCGTACAAGACAGCATGATTATAATTCCATGTACAATGGGAACCATGGCAAAAATTGCCAACGGAATAGCAGATAATCTCATTACCAGAGCTGCCGATGTTTTTTTAAAAGAAAAAAAACAACTCATCATTGTCCCGAGGGAAACGCCTTTTAACTTAATCCATGTAAGAAACATGGAACAACTGATTCTCGCAGGGGCACAAATCATTCCGGCATCACCTTCCTTTTACGCAAAACCAAAAACCATTAACGATTTAGTAAATCATTTTACTGACCGCATTCTCGACCAACTCAACATTCCGACACAAGCTTTCCGTTGGGGAAAATAAATAACAAGCTAAAAAAAATCAGGTTTTATGGAAATCCGTAAATCGGGGTATCTAAACTGCAAATTTGAAACAAATGCAGCACTTAGACAACAAGATACGTTAATATATAAAGGCGCCTTTTTCAAAATAAATATTCACCCTTAAACCCGTTTGTACTATGAAAACTAAAAAATCAGTAAAAGCAAATCTGGAGAAAAAGCGAATTATATTTTTTGAAATTGGCTTAATTCTCGCACTCGCTATTGTATTTAGTGCTTTTGAATATGGCAAAAATACAAATAATAACAACCTGCTAGGACAGGCATCATGGGATGATGATATTACAGAGGAGTTACTCATTACCTATATTAAACCCGATGAAAAAATCATCGAACCGGAACCCATAGAAAAAGAAAAAGTGATTGAAGAACTCAATGTCGTTGATAATGGTGACGAAGAAGAGGATATCAAAATTAAGACGGAAGATAATGGGGAGGGTATTCCTCCCAGGGTCTGGGAACCCACACCACCACCTGTTGACCCAGTTGAAGTGCTTGAATATATAGCCGTTGAGAAAAAACCAATATTTCCCGGTGGTGAAGCTGCACTTTTGCGTTTTATCCGTGAAAACGTGAAATATCCTGAAATTGCAATTCAAAACAACATGCAAGGGACAGTTCATATTTCATTTATTATTGATGAATACGGTAAAGTTACTGATGTAAAAGTGTTGAATAATATTGATCCTTACTTAAGCCGTGAAGCAGAGCGTGTAGTGAGCTTAATTCCAGATTGGGAACCCGGATTACAACGCAATCAGCCGGTAAAAGTAAGATTTATAGTCCCAATTGATTATAAATTGTATTAAACGAGCGAATTGAAACAATAAAAATGGGCTTATAACGTTTTATTTCAGCATATTAAGGAGCGTTTGAGTTGAGAAAAGAAAAAGAAAAACAAGGTTTTTTTGTAATACTGTAATAATTCGATTAATTTTACACCACTAAAAATAAAGAACAATGCAAGTTAAGAAAACGAAAAAAGCTAATCTGGAGCGTAAAAGAACGCTATTTTTGGAAATAGGGCTGGCCCTGGTTCTCGGAATTATTCTCGTTGCATTTGAATGGGGAAGCTCTGATGCAAATAAAAATGCACTTGGAGACCTGAGTATGGATGAAAATTTTGAAGAGGAAATTATCAACACCTTCCAGGAAGAGGAACCGCCACCACCACCGGAAGAAGAGCCCGAGCCAGAACCTGAGCAAGTCATTGAAGAATTGAACGTCGTAGAAAACGATGAGGAAGAATCAGATATTGATATCAACTCAGAAGCCGATGAGGATATGGAAATTGATATTGACATGAGCTCATTTGACGAAACTGTCAAAGAAGAGGTTGAGCCAATTCCATTCCACAGCGTTGAAGACAAACCTGTATTCCCGGGTGGTGATGCTGCTTTACTAAAATACATTGCAGATAACACAACCTATCCGGAAATTGCAAAAGAAAACGGAATACAAGGAAAAGTATTTATTCAGTTTGTGATTGACAAAAATGGTAACGTTACCAGTGTAACTGTTGCTCGTGGGGTTGATTCATATCTTGATAAAGAAGCAAAAAGAGTGGTTAGTGGATTGCCTGCATGGTCACCTGGAAAACAGAGAGGAATTCCGGTTCCTGTAACCTATATTGTTCCTATTAATTTTAAATTGTATTAAAAGCAACAAAAAACATAACATATTTAAACCCCGGTTTTTTTAATCGGGGTTTTTCAATCTGAGGAATTATACCCTATGGTAAAACAAACAATAAAGGAAGAAATCCCAGCTGTATTAGTGGGGGCAATACAAGAAAAACAAAGCAAAACACAGGCAGAAGAATATATTGATGAACTGGCATTTTTAGCTGAAACAGCTGGGGCAAAACCACTAAAATCTTTTCTTCAAAAATTAGATACCATAAATCCGAAAACCTATATTGGAACAGGAAAACTCATTGAAATAGAACAATACATAGAATCTCACGACATAAAACTCGTTATTTTTGATGATGATTTAAGCCCCTCTCAAGCCCGAAACATTGAAAATAAACTAAAAATTCAGGTACTTGACAGAACCACTTTAATCCTTGATATATTTGCATCCAGAGCAAGAACCGCACATGCCAGAACTCAAGTAGAGCTTGCACAATATCAATATCTTTTACCCCGGCTAAAAGGAATGTGGACTCACCTAGAACGACAACGAGGTGGTATCGGGATGCGCGGTCCGGGAGAACGAGAAATTGAAACTGATAGACGAATTATCCGCGATAAAATTGCGCTGCTCAGAAAACAGCTCGATAAAATTGACAAACAAATGGCAACCCAAAGAAAAAACAGAGGAAAAATGATTCGGGTTGCGCTTGTCGGATACACAAATGTCGGGAAATCAACACTCATGAATGTGCTCAGTAAATCTGAAGTATTTGCAGAAAACAAACTATTTGCTACGCTAGACACCACGGTTCGCAAAGTTGTTATCAATAATCTTCCCTTCTTAATGTCTGATACTGTCGGCTTTATTCGCAAACTGCCAACTCATTTGGTGGAGTCTTTCAAATCAACCCTGGATGAAACCCGAGAATCTGATGTACTTGTACACGTAGTGGACATTTCACATCCCGGTTTTGAAGAACAGTTGGAAGTGGTAAAATCCACTTTGAATGACATTGGCGCAGGAAACAAACCAACATTACTTGTCTTCAATAAAACGGATGCATTTACTTACAACAAAAAAGATGATGATGACTTAAGTCCCAAAGAACGAGAAAACTACAGTCTTCAAGACTTTAAAAACATGTATCTGGCAGAAGCAAACCATCCGGCAGTTTTTATCTCTGCAAAAACCGAAAATAATCTTGATGAATTTAAGTCGGTACTTTTTAATATGGTAAAAGATTTACATTTTGAACGCTATCCTTATAACAGGATTTAGTATTCACAGTTCCACTACGGAATATTATTTGTGAGAAAATATTTGCACAGAAAAAACTATTTTTTCAACAAAAATTGTATTTTAGACAAAAATTATTTCCCATGAAAACAAAACTATACTTAGGACTCATTCTGACAATTGCCTTTTTGTATGCATGTCAGCCGGCAGACACGAACCAAAACACCGAAACTGCCGAAAACACAAATAACCAACACCTATTAATGGCAACAGCTTGGTATCAACAGTCTGCGGAGATGGCTGCTTGTTATTATCAGGCCTTTTATCAGGCCGAAGTTGCTCTAAAAAACAAACTTGAAAACGACGAGTCTGACAATCCCAATGCAATTGTCCTTGATATTGATGAGACCCTGTTGGATAACTCCCCTTTTCAGGCAAAAATGGTAGAAACCGGCAAACCCTACTCCTCCGATTTCTGGAAAACCTGGACAGATTTAAGTCAGGCAGAAGCTTTACCTGGTGCAATTGAGTTTTTAGAGAAAGTGAAATCCAAGGGCGTTGAGATCTTTTACATCTCAAACCGAAAAAGTAATGAACTGGATAGCAGTATAGAAAACATGACCGAACTCGGGTTTCCTGAATTGCGAAGAGAACATTTCCTTTTCAAGGAAGAAACAAGCGATAAAGATGCCCGCCGTGCGATTGTTAAAGCGGATTATGATATTTTGCTTTATGTCGGTGATAATCTGAATGATTACAGTAACTTTTTGGGCGACCGACAAAACGATTTTGGAAAAAACACTTTGGCTGAAAATAAAGAAATTCTGGGACGTGATTTTATTATACTGCCAAATCCAATGTATGGAAATTGGGAACAAGCCCTGAAAGCAAAATACGGAGGAGAAACGCATGTCGAATTTCTTGATAAGCTTAAAGAAAGTTTAGTGAGTTTTGACGCAGAGTGAAAAACTTATCAACAAACGTAAACTTTTAGCTTTGTATTTCGTTTAAGGGTTAAAATATAATAAGAAACAGAAAAAAGCAATGAAATTTAATTGGGGAAATTTTAAAGTTTTAGTTGTTGAAGATGACCCTGTCAATTTTCAACTACTAAATGTATTCCTGAAAAAAACCGGCATTAAAATCATCCATGCAGCCACAGGAGGTGAAGTTATGTCAAGCTTTGAAGAAGACCCACCGGACATTGTGCTACTTGACGTACAATTGCCTGACATTAATGGAGTACAGCTTACTGAGATGATGAAATCTCAGCATCCTGAAGTTCCGATAATCGTACAAACTGCAAGTATTCTTGAATCTCAAATTCAGGAAATGCTGGAGTTGGGCTGTGACGACTACGTTCTTAAGCCAATCAATCGAGAAGATTTACTCAACAAAATCAGCAATTTACTGAATGTAAAACGCTAAGGAATGTAAATAATCAGGGTTTCGCCGGCATATAATTGGTGATCTCTAGAAATATTATTCCATTTAATAATATCATCTATCGTGCAGGAATAACGAATTGCAAGTTTATGCAATGAATCGCCAGATCTCACTTTCACAAGTGTTTTATCACCGAACAAAACATCAGAAGATTCTACCGGCTTAGGTGTAATTTGTATTGTTTCAAATTGCATTACAAACTCAATCAACAAATTGGATGGCAATACGAGAATATGACCTGACTTCGATGCCGGAATTACATCTTTCCGATACACTGGGTTCAAATACCTCAACGCCTCATTAGAAATTGGTAAAGTCTGCGAAATTTGCTCAAATCGTATCGATTCATAAACCATGAGTGTGTCAACATGATAACGGGCATATTTTGGGACTTCTGGAACAATGCCAAAATCATGATAATAATTCATTACATAAGTCATCGCAATAAAGGCAGGAACATAATTCTGCATTTGTCCGGAAATATGTTCTCTAAGATTCCAGTAATTTCGTTCGCCACCTGAACGTGCGATGGCTTTATTAACAGCTCCGGGGCCACCGTTATATGAAGCCAACACCAAATGCCAATCGCCATAAATTCGGTGTAAATACTCAATGTAACGACAAGCAGCATCAGTTGACAAAAATGCATCCCGTCGTTGGTCGATATATGCATTAATTTCCAAATCGAATAAACCAGCTGTTCCCGGCAAAAACTGCCATAAACCAAGCGCTCCGCTTTTTGATACAGCAAAAGGATCTAACGCTGATTCAACAGCAGCAAGATACTTAAGCTCCGGTGGCAAGTTATATTTGCCAAAATAATCTTCAAAAATCGGAAAATAATATGCTTGCTCTCCTAAAATACGACTGATTTTATCCGAGTTTTTAAGTGCATAGGCATGAATATACTCCTTAACATATTCATTATAGTCCAGAGGTATTTCCATTTTTTCAGACAAATGGGCTAAGCGTGCCTGAATTAGTGAATCATTATTGGCAGCATCGTCAGGGTTCGTAAGCGGGTACATGACAGACGCTGGTTTATTAGAAATAATACTGTCCAACAAATCAAGTGTTCGGCTTGGGTTCTGCTCAAAATACAATATTTCAGAATCCATTATGGCAGATTGCCGGGCTTGATGCATAATTTCTTCGGGCAATGTGTCTGAAACTAGTTCATTAGTTATACTGTCGCCAACAGGAGAGTACATTATACAAGTCCCATTCAGATAAGCTGAAAAAACCAATAATATGGAGAAAAACCAAGCTTTCATATCTGCAAATATGGCAATAAAACCGGTTTAATTTATATTTCTATCCTGAATTTCTTAAGCATTTTATCTTAATTAGCACTTTCGCTCTGCTGGTTGTTAGTATTTGCTTATCTTTGACAAAATTAGAAATTGCAGTGAGATGCGGATAGGATTTGATGCAAAACGAGCTTTTTATAACCGAAGCGGATTAGGGAATTACAGTAGAGATACCATCAATAGTTTAATGAGCTATTATCCGGAACATGATTTCTATCTTTATACACCAAGGAAAAAAAATCCCATTTCTTTTATTTTAAAAGAAAATGCAAAGATCATCCAACCTCAGGGAATTAGTCGTTTTTACCAATCCTATTGGCGCAGCATGACACTTGGCAATAAAATCTCACGTGACAAGTTAGATATATATCATGGGCTCAGCAACGAATTACCGGCAAATATTGTTCATTCCGGCACCCGAAAAGTTGTTACTATTCATGATCTGATTTTCATGCGTTATCCTGAACTCTACAAGTCTGTGGACAGGGAAATTTACCAACAAAAGTTTTTTGAAGCCAGCTTGGCTGCTGATAAAATTATTGCAATTTCAGAACAAACAAAAGAGGATATCATCGCATTTTTTCACATACCGGAAAACAAAATTGAGGTCATTTATCAGGGATGCAACCCGATATTTTATGAACAAAAAAGTGAAAGTGTAATCCAGAAATGTCTGAAAAAACATAAGCTTCCTAAACCATTTATTTTAAGTGTCGGGACATTAGAGCGGCGCAAAAATGCCCTACATGTATTGCAAGGACTCAAACAATCTAAGCTGGACATTCCTGTTGTTTTTGTCGGAAAATCAACAAATTATATTAAAATACTTCAGGAATATATCCGCGAAAACAAAATGGAAAAACAGGTAATTTTCCGACACAATATTCCGAGCGTCGATTTACCTGCAATTTATCAGGCTGCAAAGATTTTTATTTATCCCTCATTATTTGAAGGATTTGGAATACCAATTCTGGAAGCGCTTAATAGCGGGACACCGGTAATAACTAACAAATACGGTTGTTTTCTAGAGGCTGGTGGCGATGCAGCAATATATGTTAACCCGAATCATCCCGAAGAAATTGGAGTGAGCATACACAAGATCATTGAATCTCCGCAGAAAGCAGAAACCATGAGGCAAAAAGGGCTGGAATACGCAAAAATATTCAGCCAAGAAAAAATCGCAAAACAATTGATGGATTTATACCAAAGTCTAATTTAATCATGAAAGAAGAAATTATCAAAACCTGTGATGTCCTTCATAAAGGCGGAATAATTCTGTATCCAACTGACACAATTTGGGGACTTGGCTGCGATGCAAATAATGCAGACGCTGTTGACAAACTCTATGAATTTAAAAAAAGAGATCCATCAAAGAGCATGCTCATACTTGTTGAACATGTAGGCCGGGTACAAGCCTATGTGAATAATCCTCCCGATGTTGCTTTGGATATGATGGAACTCAGTGACAGCGCACTGACTGTAATTTTCGACGGAGCGAAAAACTTACCAACAAACCTTATCGCAGAAGATGGAAGCATCGCAATTCGGGTTGTGTCAAGCGGCTTTGTTCATGACTTGATACGCCGTTTTAAACGACCAATTGTTTCAACATCAGCAAATTTTTCAGGACAAGAATCACCACTGAAATACAATGATATTGACAAAAAACTCATGGAACAAGTTGATTATTCGGTAAATATGAATCGAAACAACCGACATGTTAAAGCGTCATCAATTGTTAGGGTAAGAGAAAATAATCAAATTGAAATTATTCGCCGTTAAGATTATTTTTACAGAAATGGCTTTGTTTTAAGGATTCTTTGTAATTTTACACTTATGAACATCAACACACTCAGAAAAGTAACTCCTAGATGGGTCATATTTTTAATTGACTTGATTATCGTATTCATGTCAATTGTTTTTAGTTATTATCTGAGATTTAATTTCAATATTCCTAAAGATGATTTTGAATCACTTCGCTTTGTTGTTCCTCTGGTTTTATTTATCAGAGCACTAAGTTTTCTTATCAGCAAAACACATATAGGACTCGTTCGCTATACAAGCACTCGGGATGTGCAACGGCTGTTAATTGTTCAAATTATCGGGAGTTCAATTTTGCTTCTGGCGAATTTCATCAGTTTTCAGACAGCAGAATTTTTCCTCATTCCAACCTCAATTATTATTATCGATTTTGTGATAACAACTTTTGCCATGACATTTTTCCGCTTGGTAGTAAAAACGATTTTTATTGAGTTTAATCATCCCCGAAAAGAGCGAAGCAATGTACTTATTTATGGTACTGATGAAGTTAGCTTGATTACCAAACGCACTATCGAGCGAGATACTTTTTCAAAAGACAATGTGATTGGATACCTTGACAGCCAATCGGATCGAATAGGAAAAAAAATTGAGGGTTTAAAAGTTTATCCGCTACAAGATTTAGATAAAACCATTGAGCAACAATCCGTAAAAACCTTAATTATTGCAGGGCAGGATCTCAGCGCATCGAAAAAGCAAGAAATTGTTGATGTCTGTCTTGATAAAGATGTTAAAGTTTTAACCATCCCGGATGTAAGCCATTGGATTAATGGTGAGCTTTCGTTTCGCCAAATTAAGGAAATTCAGATTGAGGAGCTTTTAGAGCGCGACCCAATTGATCTGGACAAAAAACGAATAACCAGCCAATTATTGAATAAAACCATTCTGGTAACCGGTGCTGCCGGCAGTATTGGCAGTGAAATTGTGCGTCAGATTTCAAAATTTCATCCGAAATGTATTGTTTTATTTGATCAGGCAGAGTCGCCGCTTTACGATCTTGAACTTGAACTAGCCGAACGTTACAGTTTTAAAAATTACGCAGTCATTATCGGAGATGTGACAAATAAAGCACATGTTGATGCTATTTTCAAAGAATATAAACCGGAACACGTGTATCATGCAGCTGCTTACAAGCATGTCCCGATGATGGAAATGAATCCTGCCGAAGCTGTTAGAACCAACATCGGCGGAACAAAAACAATTGCAGACATTGCTGTTACCAATAAAGTAAAACGATTTGTCATGGTGTCAACTGATAAAGCAGTGAACCCGACAAATATTATGGGTGCCAGCAAGCGAATTGCTGAAATTTATACACAATCGCTCGGAAAAACTCAAAACGAAACAAAATTTATTACCACACGTTTCGGAAATGTGCTTGGGTCAAATGGGTCAGTTATTCCGCGCTTTCAAAAACAAATTGCCAAAGGAGGCCCGATTACCATTACTCATCCTGATGTTACGCGTTACTTCATGACAATTCCGGAAGCTTGCCAATTAGTAATGGAGGCCGGTGCAATGGGCAATGGCGGCGAAATTTTTATTTTTGACATGGGGAAATCTGTGAAAATCATCAATTTGGCAAAACGAATGGTAAAACTGTCAGGGCTTGAACTCGGAACGGATATTCAACTGTCATTTACCGGATTACGACCGGGAGAAAAACTGTACGAGGAATTATTGGCAAGCAAAGAAAATACCCAACCGACCTATCATTCCCATATTATGATTGCCAAAGTCGGGGAATATGATTTTAAAACAATTAGCCATGCAATCAGCCAACTCATTGAAATTTCTTTTGAAGATGATGAAATGAAAATTGTTAAAGCAATGAAAACCATCGTCCCTGAGTTTATTTCGCAAAACTCACGTTTTGAAGCGCTTGATCATCATGAGAAGTAGGGTTTTCTAATCAGCGTCTGTCTATAAAGGCCGATTTCTGCATTATTATTATTAATGGGGACTTCTATAATTTAAAGCTTTGACATTCAAGTAATTATACTTATATTTGCATATAAATAAATGCAAAATAAGATGATATTTCAAAACTACAAAACTCAAGGAAAATAAGGATTATTTGATGAACAATTTACGATTGAACGTTTGTCTGAAATAGCTAATCCTTTGGAAAAAATCAGCAATGTGATTGATTTTGAGTCATTTCGAAATACATTGGAAAAAAGCATCTTGAACAAAGAAAAGAAAAATAATGCTGGTGCAAAACCTTTTGATCTTGTAAT
>CAYOUD010000068.1:0-13177 GCA_964407055.1 uncultured Bacteroidales bacterium
ACCTTCAGAGGTGCTGAATAGGGTTGAGAAAAGCGTACATCTTGAGCAATTGCTGCAAAACTAAATAAAAGTCCTAATAATATAATTGATATCTTTTTCATAATCTTAATTTTTATCTGGTTTATACCTGTTAAAACTTATCGGATTAAGTTTATCATTCCTGAATCGTTAAATTTCTCCGCATCACTGAATTCTCCTTTTGTTTGGTAAACATATGCACCGGTTGGTACTTGTTTTCCTGTTCCCTGAACGGTGCCGTCCCATCCTTCAAGGGGGCTTTTGGAGTGATATATCAGTGCTCCGTTGCGATCAAAAATGTTAAGTTCAAAATGCACAGTTCCTTTGCTCCTGATATAGAAAACATCATTTCTGCCATCATTATTTGGTGTAAAGGCAGATGGTATGTACAATCCCGGGATTCTAACCAGGATCATTACATCATCGATGTTTACACAACCGTAAACATCAGTTCCTGTCAGGGTGTAAATGGTTGTGCTGTCCGGATTAGCCATCGGATTGTATATCCAGGAATTGTCCAGTGATTCAGCAGGTGTCCATTCGTATTGAACGCCGCCTGTGGCAACCAGCTGAGCAGATTCGCCCTGAGTGATTTCTACTGTGTCTTCGCTGTTTTCACCGCTGGCCTTAATGTCAGGTAGTGGATGTACAATGACCCGTACATTATCATTTACGGTATCGCATCCGGCATAATTCGTGTGCACGGTGTAGGTTAGTGTTGATTCCGGCGTAACAAGCGGATTTGGCCGTTCGCTTTCTGTCATTCCGTCAACAGGTGTCCAGAAATAGGATTGTCCTTCAATCAGCGCTGTCCCGATCTGAATGCTGTCGCCGTAGCATATTTCAACATCCGGTCCGGCATCTGCGATGGCTGGAGGCAACATGGTAACACTGATGGTGTCCATAGCTGTGCATCCGGTGGCACCATCGGTAACAAGTAGTTTGTGATTTGTGCATCAGGGCTTGCAACCGGCTGGGCAATGTTTGCCTGATCAAGGGTTGTAGTAGGATACCATTGATAGTTGTATCCGCTGATTTCGGGAGTTCCGATTTGTACGCTGGCATCGGCACATATTGTTGTGTCCAGTCCTGCGTTTACTTCGGGATACTCATGAATATCAATATTGTCTGTGTAGCTATTTGAGCACTTACCATCTGTAATGTTTAAGGTGATGGATTTGGTTCCGCCAATGGAATACATAACACCAGTAGGATTCTCTGCTGTTGAATTGTCAGGATTGGCATTTTCACCAAAATCCCAGCTATAATTCCACTCACTGCCGCTGCTGCCGGTGTTCTGGAAGTTAACACCTTCGTCGCCACATACCGGAGCGTTGCTGGTAAAGCTGACATCCGGTGTCTGATTGATGGTGATGGTGTGCATGAAGGTGTCTGTGCAACCTGTGGTTGTGTTGGTTGTCACAAGCTGTATTTCTTTAGTTCCTTCAAGGTCATAAACAATTCCTGCGGGATCTTCATCGGTAGAAGCAGTCGGCGTGGCATTTTCACCAAATGTCCATTCATATGAAACATTGACAGAATCACCGGTGTTTGTGAAATTAACAGGCAGTCCGGTACACTGTGGTGCTGTGCTTGTGAAATCTGCCACAGGTGTCTCCAGTACTTGAAGGTTGTCTGTTGCTGTGTTGGAGCAATTGGCGTTGCTAATGGTGAAACTGATTTCTTTGGTTCCGCTGCTCATGTAGTGTACACCGATTGGGTTTTCTGCATTGGCTGTTGCCGGTACGGCACCTGCACCAAAATCCCATGCATAATTCCAGTCTTCACCAGTGCTTCCTGTATTGTTAAAATCAAAGCTTTCACTTAGGCAAAGGTTGTCACTGTGCGTGAAACTGACTGTAGGTGTCTGGTGAATTGTGATGCTTTTTACCATTGCATCAGTGCAGCCGGTCGTATTGTTTGTGGCAACCAGCTCAATCTCTTTTGTTCTGACAGTGCTGTAAACTATGCCTGCAGGGTTTTCTGATGTGCCGGTTGCGGGTGTGGCATCAGCGCCAAAATCCCATGCCCATGACACATCGGTGTCGCTGCCTGTGTTGGTAAAATCAACTGTCAGGCCGGTGCACTGTGGTGCTGTGCTTGTGAAATCTGCCACAGGTGTCTCCAGTACTTGAAGGTTGTCTGTTGCTGTGTTGGAGCAATTGGCATCGCTGATGGTCAGTTGTACTGTTTTGATTCCGCTGCTGCTGTAATGTATGCCTTCAGGATTTTCAGCGCTTGCGCCTTCGGGAATGGCACCTTCGCCAAAATCCCATGTAAAGGTCCAGTCGCCACCTGTGCTGCCTGTGTTGGTGAAATCAAATGCTTCGCTCAGGCAGGCATCGCCGGAGTAGTTTATTCCGACAGATGGTGTTTGATTGATGGTGATTGTTTTTTGTATCTCATCGGTACAACCTGTGCTTGTATTGGTAACAAGCAAGGTAATTGTTTTGGTTCCTGCAGAACTGTAAACTATACCGGCAGGATTTTCAGATGTGCTGGTTGCTGGTGTGGCATCTGTGCCAAAATCCCAGCTAAAATTCATGCCTGTTGATGAACCTGTATTTGTGAAATCCACGCTGAGTCCGGTACATTCGGGGGCTGTGCTTGTGAAATCCGCTTCAGGGGTCTCATAAACATCAATGCTCTGTGTGAGTGAGTTGCTGCAATACGCATCGTTGATTGTCAGGCTGATATCTTTTGTGCCTGAGGTGTTGTATGTGATGCCTATTGGGTTTTCTGCAGTTGATGTTTGAGGACCTGCAGCCGCTCCGAAATCCCAGGTATAGTTCCAGTTGGACCCACTGCTTCCTGTATTACTGAAGTCAAAACTACCGTCAAGGCAACCATCACCTGAATTGGTAAATGTAACTGTTGGGGTTTCGCGAATCAAAATGTCATCAGTTAAAGATGCAGAACATCCGGATGTTGTATTTGTAATGGTTAATTGAACTTGCTTTGATCCGAAAGTTGAGTAGATAATATCTGTAGGATTTTCAAAGGCTGATGTAGCAGGTGTTGCTCCTGGTCTAAAGTCCCATAAAAAAGCACAATCTGTTGATGATCCTAAGTTAGTAAAATCAACTCCTAAGCCGGTGCATTCAGGTGCACTACTGGCAAAATCAACTGTTGGAGTTGCTTGCACTGTGACGTTTATTGTCGCAGATTCGGTGCAATTTCCGTTGCTGACTACCAGCGATACGGTTTTTGAACCGCTGCTTGTGTAGTACACTCCCTGTGGATTTTCTGCATTTGAAGTTGAAGGCACTGCATCAGTTCCAAAATCCCATGTGTAGATCCATTGGCTACCGGTACTACCCAAATTCATAAAGTCAGTTGTTTCGTTTATGCAAAGGTTTACACTAGTTGCATTAAATGCAGCAGTCGGATTTTCGTAAATTTGAGCTCCTTTGTTTTTGTATGAAACACAACCTGTAACTACATCAGTAACAGTTAAAGAAACTTGCTTTAAACCAGCCAAGTTATATGTTACTAAGCCTGGGTTTTCTCCGGTAGCTGTCGCTGGTGTGGCATTAGCCCCGAAGTCCCACTCGTAAGTGCAGTCTGCGCTTGCATATCCGCTGTTAATAAATTGTACCATTTCGCCTGTACATGCAGGTGCTGATGAGGTAAAGTCTGCCTGAACGCTGTCGCAATAATGCGGCGTTTGTGCAAGTACTAAACCACTCCAGATAGTCAAAAATAAGAGTAGTTTGATTTTTTTCTAGTGTATCTTTTTAGAATTATGTTTTGTTAGAAATGCTCTTTTAATAGATTCCCCTTGATGAATCATTATCATACTTTGCAAATACGGTTAAATGTTAATAATGGTTGCATTGTTTTTTTGAAAATGATACCAAGTATGTGGTAATTTTCTATAAAATTATAGATTTTAACGATTATTCTTTTTAAATTTTAGTTTTGTTAATGCTGAGCAAAATATTATTTGTTATGTAGTTCAATATCTGTTTGAATTTTTGTTATTTTGTAAAAAAAAGGAAATATGAAGCGTATATATATCGTATTATTGTGTTTGATTTGTAGTTTGTCCGTTAGTTCACAGGTTTTTAACAAGCAGGATAATGTTGTGTTTAAATCCAAAGCGGATGGTTTTTACGAAACCGTTATTCTTCAATCCATCAACGCACAAAGCAAGTCGGTAAGCCAGACTTATCTGAGCATGGAGTTTCCCGGAAATTATCCCACGAATATTGCGGATTACACAACGATTCAACATACCATTCCCAAATCTCAGGGAAGCACTGGGACATGCTGGTGTTTTGCAGCCACTTCGTTTTTAGAATCTGAAATTATGAGGCAGCAAAGTCTGTCCATCGATTTATCTGAAATGTATTTCGTGTATTGGGAATATGTTGACAGGGCTTTGGATTTTGTGAAAACCCGCGGAGAAACTTATTTTGAACAAGGTAGTGAGGCCAATGCGTTGAAGCGCTTAATTCCAAAATACGGTTGTGTCCCTGAATCAGCTTATCCGGGGAAACCGGATTATCGCGAGTTTCATTCGCATAGCGACATGCTTGCTGAAATGAAAACTTATCTTGCAGGAGTTAAAACTGCCGGTGAGTGGAATGAAAAGCTCGTTGAGGCAAGTATCCGCAGCATTCTGGATGCTCACATGGGGGAAGTTCCGGAACAATTTACATATAATAATCAGTCGTTTACCCCACAATCATTTTATGCATCATTAAATGTGGATGTGCTTGATTGTTTTAGCTTTATGTCCACTATGTCTGCACCTTACGGACAAAAAGCGGAGCTGGTAGAACCGGACAACTGGTGGCACAGCGATGATTATTATAATATTGAACTGGATGATTACTATCAAATCATTGAGGAGTCAGTTAAAAACGGATACAGTATTTGTATTTGCGGCGATGTCAGTGAGCCGGGATACGATAGCAGTAAAGAAGTTGCGCTTGTTCCTGATTTTGATATCCCGTCGGAATACATTAATGCAAACAGTCGTGAATTGCGCCTGTATAATCAATCTACAACGGATGATCATTGCATTCACATTGTTGGATATCAGGATGTTGGAAATGAAACGTGGTTTTTAATTAAAGATTCCGGCTCAGGCGGATTTGACGGGAAAAATAAAGGATATCGTTTTTTCCATGAAGATTATATTCGCTTAAAAATGATGAATATAATGCTTCATAAAGACGCAGCTAAATCTGTTTTAGATGAAATAATTAAGTGATAGAGGGTTGAAGTTTCCGTCTTCACTGCGTTGCGCCGGACAAGTTCAGTTAGTGGGTTTCCGTCTCCACTGCGTTCCGTCTCCCGCCTGCCGCCCGGCCAGGGACAAGTTCAGTTAGAGAAAGTGAAAAAAGAATATCGAGAAGAATCAAAACTCAGCAGAAAGCTTTTTTATTTGAGATTTGTTATTTAGTTTTTAATATTTGTCAAAATTTATAAGCACACCAGATTAATCTGTGGAATGATATTTGAATCCACAAAGGAGAAATAAAATTATGATTGCATTAAATAAACGATATGATCCCGAAAAATTGCCTGTGCTGGAGGAGTTTTACTCTGTTCAGGGCGAAGGCTTAAACACCGGAAAAGCAGCTTACTTTGTTCGAATTGGAGGTTGCGATTTGGGTTGTCGTTGGTGCGATTCCAAAGAAACATGGGATTGGGTTCCGGAGGAATGGACATCTGCAGAAGCGACTGTGCAGCGAATTTTAAAATCAGGTGCAAAGTCTGTGGTAGTAACCGGCGGCGAACCACTGATTTATGATTTTAGCAAATTTACAGATTTGTGTTTTCAACATGGGATCAAGCGATTTCTTGAAACCAGCGGAGCACATGAATTAAGCGGAGAATGGGATTGGATTTGTCTATCCCCAAAGCCGCAAAAGCAGCCTCTGCCAGTGTATTATGAATTCGCGAATGAATTGAAAGTTATTATTTTTAAACCATCAGATTTTGACTGGGCAGAGGAAACTGCGAAAAAAGTGAATCCAAACTGTGAGCTTTTACTGCAACCCGAATGGTCGAAGTTTCCTGAAACAGGACAATGGATTGTGGATTTTGTGAAAGCGAATCAGCAATGGCGAATTTCAGTTCAAACGCATAAATTCTTACAGATACCATGAAAAAAGCGATTGTATTATTTTCAATATTATTTGCCTTTGTTTGTAGCATAAATGCGCAGGACGAAGTGGAATATCATACCGACAGCCGCAAAGCGATAAAATATTTTGAGCAGGCTTTGGAGCATATGCACTCCCGACAGGATGATATGGCAATTGGTGCAGCAAAAGAAGCCGTAATCGAAGATGCGGATTTTATTGAAGCATACTTGCTTTTGGTTGAGTTGTATGAATACAATCGCCAATATGATGATATGGAAGCTGCTGCCCGAAATGTTGCACGGATAGCTCCTAATGAGTATCCTGAATATTTTTTAGTTGCGTCCCGATTATCATATAGAAAAGGAGAATATCACAAGGCACAGGAAGATTTGCTGAATTTTATAGAATATCATGACGACCCGGAATCCCATGAGTTTTATGCGCATGTTAAGTCACGTGTTGAGTTTTCAATTGATGCCATAGAAAATCCGGTGCATTTTGATCCAAAAAATCTCGGTGCAAATGTGAATACTCAATATGATGATTATTGGCCATCATTAACAGCTGATGAATCAACGTTGGTGACAACTATCTTGATTCCTCGCACGCGTGAAACCTATATTCCGGGCGGCGGTAATTACCACGAAGATTTGTATGAAACGATAAAAAGTCAGGGCGACGAATGGGTTGGTCGTCAAAATATGGGAAAGACCTTGAATAGTGCTGAAAATGAAGGAGCACAATGCATCTCATCCGATGGAAATATGTGTGTGTTTACGGCATGTAATCGCCGTGATGGACAGGGGAGTTGTGATTTGTATTTGTCTGTTCGCCGAGGTGATAAGTGGCTGAAACCCGTCAATCTCGGACCAAAAGTAAATACAGGATATTGGGAAAGTAGTCCCAGTTTATCCGCTGACGGAAAATATTTGTATTATGCAAGTTCGAATCCTAAAGGACTTGGTAGAACCGATATCTGGCGGGTGGAGATGAATAGTCAACGTGTTGTTGGTGAGCCTGAGTGGCTAAAAGGTGGCGTAAATACCGATACCGATGATTTGTCGCCCTTTATCCATCCCGATGGGAAAACATTGTATTTCGCTTCTCGCGGACATGTTGGGCTTGGTGATTATGACTTGTTTATGAGTCGTTTGCAGCATGACGGGACCTGGTCTGAATCGAAAAATTTGGGATATCCAATTAATACACATAAGGAGGAGCGGAGTTTAATTGTAAATGCTTCCGGTGATTTGGCCATGTTTGCTTCCGAACGTGAAAGCGGTTATGGTGGTTTAGATATTTATGGCTTTGAATTGTACGAAGAGGCTCGTCCTAATGTGGTAACTTATGTTAAAGGACGGGTATATGATGTGGAAACCAATGAATCGCTTGAGGCTGATTGTCGCTTGTATGAGTTGATATCCGGAGAACTGATCGCTCAACAAAAATCTGATTCGGAAGATGGTAAATATCTGGTTTGTCTGCCGGAAGGACATGAATATGCATTCAATGTGGAAAAACAAGGCTATCTCTTTTATTCTGAGAATTTTTCATTAATGGAGTTGGAGTCCGATGCAGATGCTTATATAATGGACATCCCGTTGCAGCCAATCGAAGAGGGACAATCAGTCGTGTTGAAAAATATTTTCTTTGAATTTGATTCCTATGATTTGAAATCATCCAGTGAAACTGAATTAAAAAAGCTGACACAATTTCTAATTTCAAATCCGCATGTTAGTATCGAAATTGGCGGACATACTGATAATGTCGGAACGGCTGCTTATAATGAAAAACTGTCTTTAAATCGTTCTAAATCAGTATATGAGTATCTCGGGAATCATGGCATTGATAAAAATCGGTTAAGTTATCAGGGATATGGTTTTGACCAACCCATTGCAGATAATGATACAGATGAGGGCAGGGCATTAAATCGGAGAACAGAATTTAAAATCATAAAAATCGGATCGGGTGCGGAATAAATGAACAAAATTTAATTTTCGCTCTTTAATTGAGATAGATATGAAGAAGAGGTCAGAAAAGTTAGGGAGTGATTCGATTCCCAAATTGTTGTTTAATTTGTCCATCCCTTCCATTTTTGGGATGTTGGCTGTTACCTTATACCATGTTGCAGATACGATTTTTATCGGGCGAAGCGTTGGTACATTAGGTATTGCAGCAGTTTCGGTGGCGATGCCTTTTCTAATGACCATTACAATTTTCGGACAGGCAATTGGGATGGGAGGAGCTTCAATCATATCAAGGGCTCTAGGTGCAGGAGATCATGAGAAGGCTGATTTAACCTTGAATAATTTGATTCACAGTATTTTTGTCGCCAACCTTGTTGTCATTAGTTTGGCATTTGTATTTTTGAAGCCTTTGTTGGTTGTTTTTGGCGGGAGTGAGGAGTATCTTGACCTTGCAATAGACTATACCCAAATTGCATTGATTGGAAGTTTTTTCATGAACATCATTAATGTGACAATGAATGCTGTTCGGGCAGAAGGGAATGCTAGGTTTGCAATGATTGTGATGATTATTGGTGCGGTCTTGAATCTTATTGTCGATCCTATTTTTATATTTGTCTTTGAGTGGGGAGTAAAGGGTGCTGCATTTGCAACAACTTTAAGTCAGTTAACAGGGGCTGTGCTTGCTATTTGGTATTTTACGACTCCGCGTGCTGTTTTGAGCATCAGTTTTAAAAAGCTTTTTTTGAAACCAAAATCACACATTTTAAAAGAGAGTTTTGCAATAGGCTCTGCTTCTTTTGTGCGACAAATGGCTTCAACGCTGATTGTTATTTTGTTAAATCATAGCTTGTTAAAATATGGCGGAGCAGTGTCGGTTGCCACATTTGGTGTGATATTCAGAATTTTAATGGTTAATTTCATGCCACTGTTTGGGATTACTCAGGGATTTATGCCCATTGCCGGGTTCAATTACGGAGCGGGAAGTTATGATAGGGTACGCCATGTCTTGCGTGCTGCCATTCGTGCAACAACGGTATTTTCGGTGGTAAGTTTTGGGATTTTCTTTGTGTTTTCAGCTCAGATGATAGGATTGTTTAGTGAAGACTCTCAGCTTTTATTGTCAGGAAATCGAGCGTTGCGTATTATTGTCATCACGTTGCCAATCATTGGTTTTCAGATAATTACTTCCGGATTGTTTCAGGCACTAGGGAAGGTCTGGCCATCTATATTTCTTGCTATGTCACGGCAGGTTTTATTTCTAATTCCTTTTGTTGTGCTATTGCCATTGGCTTATGGGCTTGATGGTATTTGGTATTCATTTCCGGCAGCTGATTTTTTGGCGGGTCTGGTTGCCTTGTATATGCTACTGCGAGAAGTAAAACGATTAAAGCAATCTGAGCATCTGCAAACTGAAACAAATCTTAAAGTAGAATCTGCATAAAAAAAACATGTCACAATAGGAAATTGGGCATGTTTTTGTGTGATAAAAAGTCTCGTAGAGGGTTACGAGTTAGTTATCATTTCTTTTTTCTTCTTCTTTTTCTGCAACTTTAATATATCCCCAGTTTTCACCGGAACGAATGCGGTTGAGTTGGGTATGTGTAATGCCAAATTCTTTAGCAATTAAATATAACTTGTTCTTACTTCGATTCAGTTTTTTCTTTAAACGAATGACATCGGTTTCGGAGAGTTTTGAATTACGTACTACGCCTTTTTTATAATTTGGATTCGTTCGGTGGTGTTCGTAAAGCTCATCCTGAGTCACCCATCGTAGGTTTTTATAATGATTATTGTCTTTTACAAAATCAAGATGAATAACAAAGTGACTCTTTTCTGATGGTCTGTGATTAAAGGCTTCAGCCACAAGTTTGTGAATGGTTTTTGTAATTGTTTTTTTGTCCTCAGCTTCAGCTTTAAATGCAAATACTTTATAGCCTTTTATATAAGACGATTTTAACTGTCGCCATTCATTTTTTTCTGCAATGTAACGACGGATTTTTCCGTAGTTTGAAATTTCGTACTTTTCGGTTTTATCAATACCATCAAAATTAATTGGTATCCACTGCTCATTCCAGAATGATGATTCGAGGTTTGTCTTTTCCATTTGCTTGATCTTAGTTAATTGTCTTTTTATATTGCTTTGTTTGATGCTAAATTTTTAACTTTTTAACTTTAATTTTTGTTCTCATTTCGGGCACTGGGTCGTAACCGTGAGTGCCCCATGGATGACATTTTGATAATCGTTTGGCAGACAACCAAAAACCTTTAATCGGACCATGTTTATGCAATGCTTCCACTGCATAACTTGAGCATGATGGTACATGACGACAAGAGCTTGGTGTCCATGGTGAAATGGCTAATTTATAAAATCTCACAATCCCCACTAATACCAAAGTAAAAACTTCTTTTATCAGGTTCACTATTTTATTCATTATACTTTAACGTTAATAAATTGTTAAAGGTTTCACAAATGTAAGTATTTTTTTAAAAAACTTAATCTGGTGTAACAAGAATAAAACCGCTGGAATGAACATTGTTAATTTGCAGGCGTGGATCTTTCTTTAAATATTTGCGTAATTTGGTGATGTAAACGTCCATGCTTCTGGCATTGAAGTAGTTATCATCTCCCCAGATGCTACGTAAAGCTTCGTTTCTGTCCATTACTTTATTTCTGTTTATGTAAAGGAGTTTTAGTAGCTCACCTTCTCTCGGACTAAGTTTTTGCGATTCATCTTCAAATTTCAGTTGTCTGAGTTTTGTGTGATATTCCAGGATGCCAATTTTTACAGTATCCTGAACGTCATCACCGTCAGTGCGTTCGCTGCGTTTTAAAATGGCTTTGATTTTCATCATCAATACATCTGAATCGAAAGGTTTTGTTACATAGTCATCAGCACCGACATCAAATCCTTTAAGCACATCTTCCTTTAATGATTTTGCAGTAAGAAAAATAAGCGGAATGCCTTGTTCAATTTCACGAATTTCTCTTCCGATTGTGAATCCGTCAACGTGTGGCAACATGACATCGCAAACTACCAGATCAAATTTGTCTTTTTTGAATGTCGGAATTGCATCTTTTCCGTCAGCGACGTGAGTAACTTCGTAGTCATTCATTTCCAGGTACGATTTTAAGACAAGCCCAAAATTCATGTCGTCTTCAACTAAAAATATTTTCTGTTTCATAGTACTAGTTTTTTAAAAGTTTTATGGTAAATGTACTTCCTTTTCCTGTGGTTGATTTTACGTCAACTAGGCCTTTGTGTGCGCTCACAATTTCTTTGACATAATGTAAGCCCAATCCAAATCCTTTGACGTTGTGAATATTAATATCACTTGCTCTGTAAAATCTCTCGAAAATTTTTGTCAATGTTGCTTGGTCCATTCCGATACCACGGTCTTTTACCGAAATGTATATCCATTTATTTTTATTATAAGTGGTAATGGTGATATCCGGTTCGGATTTAGAATACTTAATTGCATTATCAATAAGATTGCTGATAACATTCATCATGTGTTCTTTATCAATGAGATATTGTGTGTTTTCAGCTTTGAGTTCTGTAGCGATTTTTCCGCTTTCTTGTTTTATTGATAAATCAAAAGTTTTGACCACTTCATCCAGCATAGCATGGATGTCATGATTTTGAAGCTTGAGTTTTATTTCCCCCTTGTCCAGCGAGGATATTTCCAGTACTTTTTCCACCTGATTATTCAGCCTTGTTGTTTCTTGCGAAATGATTCCGATAAACTGTTCCCGCATTTTTTGGTTTGACAAAATTTTGTCGTTTTTCAAAGAATCACCTGCCAGGCGGATTGTTGCAATTGGAGTTTTAAACTCATGAGTCATATTGCTGATGAAATCAGTTTTCATTGCACTCACCCGTTTTTGCCTTAAAATGATGTAGGTTGAAATGAAGAAGGTGATGAGGATAATCAGAACAAAAATGATTGAAAGGGAAATTTGCATTGACAAACTGTCCATCAGAAACGCATTGCGCTCCGGTAATTTTATGTAAAGAAGCTCCGGATAATTAAAAATTGCTCTGGGTTGAAGATTAATTTTGTAAGTATCATCTACATCGGATTTTGCGAAATTTGTACTCCGTAAACTGGGATGAATGTTGTTGTTTTGGACAATTGCATATTCAAAAGGTTGCGATATCCCTTGGTTTTTTAGCTCCTCTGACAATATCGTACGGATGGATTGATTTGTATATAATCGCGAAAGCGGTTGTTTTCTGAGATCAATTTCATGTTCCATTTTACTAAGAATCTGATGCAAATCTGATTGCTGTTTCGTCATGATTTCATCAAAAAACTGCTCGATATTATTAATATCAACATTACTCCCTGGAAGAACCTGATTTCTGCTTTGCGAATAATCATATCCATTATTTCGCATTTGAAATTCGATGCTGAGGCGACTACCATCCGGATAATTCAATGAAAACATGGTTGGATCAACCGGCATAATGCTGTCTTGTGGGCTTGCGTTCAGATGTTCATAAATGCACATTACCGATTGGCGCAATTTTAAACGTTCGGTTGTGTTTTGTAAAGCCTGATAAATATGCTGATTGTAAATTTCCTGTTTTTCTTCGTAAGATATTCTGATAAACGAGTATTGCAATGCAATCAATCCGACAATGACAATTGCCATGAAATATATTAATCCGCTTACCGCTCGTTTTTTCATGTTCTTATTTTTTCATCCTTTTCAAAGATAGGCTTAAGATGAATCGAAATGTTCAGATTAACATTTTATTAATTTCATTTAAGCTCACTTTAACAAATAAAACTCAATATTACACGTTATATTGTCAAAATAGATTGATTTTAAAACATGTAATCAATGAAGCAGTTAAGTTAATTATTTTTTTTGAAAGGTAGAAAAATATTTTCAGTTTAATGTTTGGTACATATTTTGAATAACTAAAACGAAGCTTTCCTTAATACCCCTTATACACAACCCTAAAGCCCCCAATCCCCGGGGGCTTCTTCAATAAATCGCATCCTTGTTTTTTTCCTTCATCGTTTGATATTCGATTGTTCGATATTCGATATTCAAAAATGAACCGCAGAATTTCGAAGTAT
>CAYOUD010000069.1:0-13137 GCA_964407055.1 uncultured Bacteroidales bacterium
TCGGCATTATTTACTCCCGAAAATCGGGGATACCAGAGTTTTTGATTTTAAAGTGTCATAACATAAGGTGCTGTTAATTAATGCTTTTACTTGCTGCAACCCATTTTTCTATTAAGGGGCCTTCTATTAATTCTTTTCTTTCAAGAAACAAATTTAATGAATAAGATGCAAGGTCGAATAATCGTTTTTATATAGATAAGACAATTTTTTTGGGCGCATAACCTTTCATTTTCAATACAAAAACACCGGGCGGAAAATTTGATAAATCAAGCCTTGTTTTTCCGGGTTAGCGTTGGATTTTCACCAAGGAAAGTGAAGTTCTTAGTCGGAAAGACAGATTTCACTTCGTCCGGATCTGCGCGGCGCTCAGTCGTGCCTCCTTCAACTAGAAATTTCGCATCAGCGTTTCGCTAAGCGATGGTATGCGCATTGGAAAGCCGAAGCGTTGAGTTAATAAATTTCGGTGAAACTTGATGCCTTAGATGACAAATCTGTTGAATTTAAGCAATTGGTTTGCAACTCAGCGTAGGTTTTAGCCCATAAACCCTGACACTTGCTACTTGATGCAAAAAAAACAACTTCCCTAAAGTTCTGGACTTTAGAGAAGTTGAAATGAAGTGTTTTATCGTTTCACAACAAATTGTTTCTTTTCAGAAAGTTGTGGTGAATAGATAATGTAATTTCCGGATTTTAGATTGGAAACATCAAGTACAAAATAGCCGAGTGCTTCATTGCGAGTGATTTGTTGAACGATTTTTCCGTTCATATCATATACAACAAAATCGCAAGTTTTACTCATTGAAATGAATTCAACGGATAATTTATCATTGACAGGATTCGGGAAAATGTTAAAGCGTGATTCCAGTTCAGGTGTGATGGATGGACGCTCAATATTTTCATTGAAATTATCTGCAATTGCGGATTTTTCGTGATTTGGATTCGGGAGTGCTGTCATTGGCAAGTATGCTTGATCTGAATAAACCTCAAGAACATTTCTAGCATACGTACAAGCATTATTATTAACATCAGAAGCAATTTCTGACAACTTAGTAATGTAATTATTAATATTGGTTTCCGACAATGTCTCTAAACCAATTTCAACCAATAACGAGTCAATAAAAAGTTTGTCACGATTTATAAAGGCATTTTCAAGCATTGTTTCCTCTCTAATTTGATTTAAATAAGTTTTTGCAGATGCAAAATTTCCAAAATTCATATGCAAAGCAAATAAGCTCTGTTTTGCGAAAATCGAGTTATCTGCTTCTAATGCTTGCATATAGGCATTTACATCTATGCTGTCAGGAATATTCATTATATCTCGTTGCATAGAAAAAATATGCTTTTGCTTTCCAGAGCGAATATTTTGAAGGTTGTTTTCTAATGCCTCTAACGCATTAACACCATTTTGAAACTGGTTTAAATAGTTTATTAATTCTGTTGATAAGGAAGCATTTGAGAGTTCTTCGTTAACTTTCAATGGCAAAGGAGAATTAGCACGCAATACTGAAGTTCTTGAAAGCTCACTTACTTGATCATTATTCATGAAAGTTAACAAAACAGTATCGCTGAGGTAAGGGGCACCATTCATCAATTCTTCATAAACATATGCTTCATTTGAAGTGTTGGCAGATTGTGCTGATATTAACAAACTAAGTTCATTGATATCATAGGTTGCTTCTATGATTTCTTGTTCTGCACTATTTTCAATTTCATTTATGGTTGATAAATCAGTATCCTTATTTAAGCTTAAAGCAAGATTCGTTTGATCTGGACAGGTATTTCCAGTTAAACCCGGCTCTCTGTCAATTTTATTTGGATCATAACTTATTAATTCAGGATTACTTAAGTTATCATAATAAGAGTAACTTCCTAAATCTAGCACATCATTATTGAAAAGAAAATCATGTTCTCCAGTAGAACTAGTAGAACAAAAATCATTTTTAGGAATTTTGTAAGTTGAACCTGATAAAACTCCTTGGTCAAAAGCAATATCCGTTTCAACAAAATTTGTACTAAAAGATGATAAATTTCCACCTAAAACACTAATGGCATAATCAGTATTTGAAAACTCATTACAAATAAAGGTCAAGCCGTCTTTTGTATATTTATTTCTATTATTTCCAACAGCTACAATTCCTAATGCGAGTCCATTGTATGATGGATTACTAAAAGTATTTCTATATATTTCATTAGGATAAGGACCACTGTTGTAAATCTGCAAACCCAATAGCCCATTATAATAAGAATTCCCTTCAATATGATACCCTGTACAACCAGAGAGATAAAGACCAAATGAATCAAATAAATCAAGAGTACCATCATCGGCAATGAGATTAAAATTGGAATTTATTACTGTGGGTGATTTGCTGCGGAACCATGCTCCTGCCTTATTATTTGAAAAAATAGCTTTATCAACAAAAGCATTTGTTGCTTGTAAACCGATGTCATATATACCATAATACAAATTACTGAATTTGCACACATCATAAAATGGTGGATCAGGAATTAACCCCCATTTAACCGAATAGTTTGAGTTAATCGATAATATTCCTATACCATGATCTGGATAGCCATTAGAAATGTTGACTTCATCAGCATAATTTATAAATGTTGTACCATAAATATCGATATTATTCGCAGAGTATAAATATATATGAGATGTAGGTTCCTGTCCTTTTAATATATATAAATCATCCGTTGTTTTAAAATTACAATTTCTGATTATTGAGTGTTCAAGTGTAGATGAGTAATAAACAATACCTGTTAAATTATCTTTGAATGTTGTGTTTATAATAGTTGCATTCCCACCATTTTGGCTTCTAATACCTGTTTCTGCATATTCTACAAAAGAATTAATCATTTTAAGATATGGCTGTGTTCCGAGCCAAGGATCAGTCCCTTGGTCTCCATCGTTACCATAAACTTTTATGCCTTTCCACATTTTTGAATCACCACCACAAACCTCATAAACAGTTAGTGTTGCATCATCAATAAGTAATTTTGAACCATTTCCGCTTGTGGCATAGGTTAAGTTTATTCCTTTGTTTTCATCAAAATGAATAATCATATCCTGAATGGTAAGTTTAGCACCTGGTTCAACATTAATATTTCCTCTGAAATATACCTCCGGAGTTGAAGTCCCGGTTGTAAATGGGTTATTTGTTGGTGTCCATACAACGTTTGTTCCTGTAACTTTCAAATCTGCACCAACTAAACCAACGGTATTGTTCATGTTATTTACAAAATCTGAAGTAACATTTTCAAAACAACAAATGGTGGGATCAGTATAAGTTTCATTGTATAAAGCACCATCTATCTGATCAGGTAACATGTAATAATCAACTCTGTTTAAGCGGTCAGAATAAATAGAATTTTTTATCATTGCACTTGAACCAATTGACATGTATGTATCCGTTGCTGTACTCCCATTAATTTTCCAAACATCTCCATTATCTTTTAACGCATAATAAGAGCCATCGCGAGCTAATTCAATTTGAGAGTTGTTTATATTATTATTTTGTGAATTATTAACTGTTGATTGGATAGGGATTATAGCAGGTTGTGAACCACTCATTTTGGTAATTCTAGGTGATCCTTCTGCTGCATTAACATAGGCAAGTGTTGCATCATCATTCCATTCTAATCCTGTTATTTGTTCTCCTAAAACATTATACTCAATAGGAGTCGGTGTATTTGGATGTAAAAAAGTAACAACATCGGAAGTGCCTGTTAGTGGAGGGTTAAAGTTTGCCATCAGCCACGCTTTATTCTGTGATGATATTTCTAACTCTGAATGCTCATATATAAAAATAGGCATGCTGAAAATGCTTGTTTGAAGTAAGTCAGAATTACGTAAAGCATATTCTACCAATATAGACTCAGGAGTTCTCGTGTCAAAATCAACGGCAGCCGATAAGTATATTAAACGAGTATTTGTTGCAATGTTATATTTGCCTGCTGCCAAACCAACAAATTGTTCTTCTAAATCTTCCATCACTCCATATTCACTTACGATCCAATCAGGGGCCAGGTGTTATTCTGTTATAAACAATTTCCGTATGACCAGCTGCGTTAACAGCATAAATTGCATAAAACGCACAACCATTTGGAGTTTCCGGAAACAATAAAATTTCATCACCAATGGCACTTGATGTTGCTCCATAACTCCCAAGATATAAGTTATCTAATAACGCACCGCTTGAACTATATATTCCATCATCCAAGACATAAAACAAAGCCGTACCATCACTTTGATATGCCGCAGTGGCACCTGCAACCGGATTGAAAATGGACACGTTGGTGTTTAATATAACTGGATTTGAGGGATTAACCCAGCTAATTTCTTTCCCATTAAATGGCCATTTTACCATTTGTTGGGCATTTGACAACATAGCATGCATTAATAAAAACACAGCAATAAAAATTAGTTTTTTCATAATTTTAAAGTATTGGTTAATAATCGTTTTTATTTAGAAAGCACAATTTTTCGTGGGGCATAACCAGGCATTCTCAATACATATATTCCAGCAGAAAACCCTGATAAATCAAGATTAGTTCTTGCTTGAACCTTTCCTGTTTTTATTAAATTACCAGTTAAAGAAAATAATGTAAAGGGTACAATTTTATCTGTGCCTGTATCAACAATTAACTGACCATTTGTAGGGTTAGGATAAATCAAAGTTTGTTGCAATGCAATTGGCACTTCTAAGGGGCGCTCAAAACTAGGATAATCTCCATTTCCCCAAGCATCGGTTACCAAGAGAAACGATCTTGAATTTTCAGGATACAATTTCTTATATCCTGTAAATGCTAAACGCTCATCTGGCAATTCAATACCACCGTGAATTCTGCCATTAAATGTTTCTCCTGTTTTATCACCAAGGGTTTTATACCACATTGGTTCAAAGGCTGAATTGTATCGACACATAAAGCCAAATTGACTAGCTGTAGGACCATATGTTCCATTTCCGTACACCAAAA
Organism: uncultured Bacteroidales bacterium; assembly: GCA_964407055.1. Classification (GTDB taxonomy): domain Bacteria; phylum Bacteroidota; class Bacteroidia; order Bacteroidales; family ML635J-15; genus JAQIBY01. Next base: position 4,981 of record CAYOUD010000069.1, read on the forward strand.
ATCCACCATCCTGTAAAGTTATTATTCCGTTAATAATGTCATCCCCCCAAATACTACTGTTCTTATTTTTATGAAGAAAAGAATTTTCGAGAATATTCCCCTCTAAATCCACTTGATAAATAAATGCTATGACACTCGTTGCATTTTCCCAACCCTCAATAAAACCACCTGTAACAAGCAGTTTTTCATTTCCCCAATATTCAATTTCCCCAAAAAATGTAAACACAACCGTATCGCCTTCCACTGAATATGTACGAGCAATTTGCCGGTTACCAAGGTTGTCATGTTTAACAAACAAACCTTGTTGCGGATACAAACCATTTACCTGTTCTGTAAAATAATTATGGCCATGCCCAATCAAATACACGCCCTCTTCAGGTACTTCAATTGCAGCTACGCCATAGTAAGAGCCTGTTGTATATATAGTGTCTTTTATTATCCAAAGTGTTTCCCCTTCTTCTGTTATTTTCGACAAGACAATGCGTGCCCCACTATAACAACCTTCTTGATCTCCAGCAAGCAGAAAATTGTCATCTTCTGTTTTGCTAATATCAAAATAATTTCCACTGGCGTATCCACACGCCTCATCCCAATCAATACAATTTGTCTCCCAAGTAAGACTATCACCACTTGGTGTTACTGAGCCAATTCCTGGGAAATACTCGCCTTCTTCATATTTATACACATTACCTACTCCATAGATATTTCCATTTTTACCTATGATCATATCCATAAAATCTGGACTCATTGTTGATGCAAAACGGGTCATCCATTGCACATCGCCATGCTCATCCGTTTTAAAAAACATCCAATCATTCATGAACATTTGGCAAGCATAGCCTCCTCCAACATAAAATCCACCATCTTCTGCATTTTCAATAGAAAATGCCATATTCCCACAGGCGGGATTAAACTCATAAGTTCTGAAAAAAGTTTCCTGCGCAGCTACCTTAGTAAAAAGCACTGAAACACAAAGCAAAATACAGATAAATCGTAATTCTTTAATGGTCTTCATGGCAAAAAATGTGTTAAATTTCCCAATTCCCTTGTTATTTTCCCTATCTTCTGTTGCAAATATAAACAAAATATTTTTACAATTTTCTGTTTTCTGTTTTTTTTTACATTTGATGTTAATTTAACACTATATGTTGCAGTTTGAGGGGTAACTGATGCTTCGGTGCATGATTCACAGCCCTTAGATGCTTTGTTAACTGAAAAAGATGAAGATCAAGATCAAGAATTACATGATGACAGTGCATATACTGGTGAGAATCAAGAAATAACAATCAAAAAACATAAAATGGTAAATAAAGTTCATGAAAAAGGATATAGGAACAAATAGCCAATAACAAAGTAAAATCAAAGACGAGAGTAAGAGTAGTCCGCCAATTGGCGAATGGATTTATGGAGCAAAGCATGAATAATGCAGGTTAGATTTGAACAAGTAAATAGATTGAATTTATACAAATCATAATCACCTGTTAATTAGTTAGTTAATTAATTAATATTTTTTGAATTGATTATTGAAAATATTTTTATAATATTGCATAAATTATCATCACAGAATTAAATGGGCTCTAATCTGGGATGAAAAAAGTCAAAAAAATGAATTTTTAGAAACCCCCTTAATAATTAAAATATCAAAATCATGAAACGAATTTTGAGTATAAGTTTTTCACTGTTCCTGATGATTAGTTTGACTGCTAATGCACAGCAAGAAGAGGTGACAGTATCACAAGAAGAAGTAACCGTATCATGGGATAAAACATCGCACGATTTTGGAACCTTTCAAGAAGAATCCGGAAAACAAACAGCAACTTTTACCTTTAAGAACACGGGGAGTGAAAATATGGTAATAACGAATGTCCGTTCATCATGTGGTTGTACGTCTCCTGACTGGACAAAAACTCCGGTTAAACCTGGTGAAGAAGGATATGTTAAAGCAACATATAACCCAACTAATCGTCCAGGGAAATTCGCTAAATCAATTACCGTCACGACCAATGCAACACCTTCGACGACCGTTTTGCGAATTAACGGGAATGTGACTCCGGAATAAAAAACCATTGAAGCCAATTATCTAAAAGTGTTTGGAGACTCCTGATTTCGACAGTGGGACACCCAAATTAGAAATCAAACAAGCTTGCTAGTTCTTTTTTTTCATTCGTTATTATTATTGATAAATAGTGTTTCCAATTGGAAGTTTTAGCAGCATCAAACTTTTCAGTATCAATAGAGACAATAATTTTATCGTTCATTTTAAGGTATTTGTTCTACCCACGATTATGTATGTTTGCTTTGGTTAATTTTCCTTTTAAGTTTTGCAAGTCCTTTTGCTCGGGTGGCGTGTCTGCAAATTTATATTTAAAAGTAGTATTAACGGAAACGGCTGGAAAGCAAAATGGGAATTTGCAACACATGACCAAACTCCCGTGGCAAGAATGACGGTAATTCCAAAATAATTATTTTATCAGGCAACGAAACATAAAAAAAATGGTCTGATAGTTGTAGAAATAGAAAGCATAATTAAAAAACAGTTTTAAAATAAGAAAATTTAATTTACATTTGTTTAATAATTTAAAAATCAAAGTCATGAAACGAATTTTGAGTATAAGCCTTTCATTGTTCCTGATGATTAGTTTGGCTTCTAATGCACAACAAAAAGGAGCAACAGTATCATGGGATAAAACATCCCACGATTTTGGAACCTTTCAAGAAGAATCCGGAAAACAAACAGCAACTTTTACCTTTAAGAACACGGGGAGTGAAAATTTGGTAATAACGAATGTTCGGTCATCATGTGGTTGTACGGCTCCTGACTGGACTAGAACTCCTGTTAAACCTGGTGAAGAAGGATTTGTTAAAGCAATATATAACCCAAAGAATCGTCCGGGGAAATTTAATAAATCAATTACCGTTACTACCAATGCGACACCTCCAACCACTATCTTACGTATTACCGGAAATGTGACTCCAAGAGAAAAAACCATTGAAGACAATTATCCAAAGGTGTTTGGAGACTTGCGTCTGAAAACCTCTCATGTTGCATTTGTGAAAATTACAAATAATGAGTCTAAAACGGAAGAGCTTGAGGTTGTAAACATGAGTGAAAAACCCGTCACAATTGACTTCCAAAATGTTCCTTCACATATTAAAATTGCGGCAAAACCAAAAACCTTGCAGGGAATGAAAGCCGGAGAAAAGCATGGAGAAAAAGGAGTGATTTTAATTACTTATAATGCTAAAGAGAAAAATGATTATGGTTTTGTTATTGACAGACTATATTTAGTAATGAATGGAGAAAAAGATCATCAAAATAGATTATCTGTAAGTGCCACAATTGAAGAGGATTTTTCTCATTTAAGTCCTGAAGAGCTTGCAAATTCACCAAAAATTGAATTTGAAGATGTTAATTTTGATTTTGGAACAATCAAACAAAAAGAAAAGGTGTCTCATAAATACTTGTTTAAAAATACCGGAAAATCTGATTTAGTTATTCGTAAAATTAAAGCCAGTTGTGGTTGTACTGCAACCAGCCCGGAAAAAGATGTGATTAAACCCGGTGAGTCAAGTCATATTAATGTTACGTTTAATTCTTCAGGAAAACGTGGAAAACAGCGCAAGACTATCACTATCATTACCAATGACCCAAAAGAATCAACTGTGCGCTTGACAATTAGCGGAAATGTTGAAATTGAATAAAAGATTTAATTTTACAGAAAGACCTCTGGGAATCCTGGAGGTCTTTTTTTTTTGCAGAATTATATTTTAATATTTTGTATCTTGCAGAAAACAAAAATGTTTATTTATGAGAACATCTCTTATAATCACTTTTGGAATCTGTCTTGTTTTGTCCTTTAATCAAGCTTTATGGGCACAGCAAAAGCCACAGCAAGTTCCCGGAAAAATTGTCCTTAAGCTTTCAGATAGTCAGGTTAAATGTCAAGATATTGCCAAATATTTACCATCAAAATATGAAATTTTAAGCATTAATAAGGTTTTTCCTTTGGTTGAACAACCAAAAAAATCATCCATACATGGATATCAAACCGTTGATTTAACACGATATGTGGAAATACAATTAGCGTCAGAAAAACAGAAAATTGCATGCATTAAGGATTTAAAAAAATCCAGCATTGTAGAATATGCCGAACCTCGATATATACCGAAATTATTATATGTTCCGGATGACCCAAATCATGAAAGCCAGTATTATCTTAACACCATTCATGCCTACGATGCCTGGGATGTACATCAGTCTGACAGCAATATGATCATTGCAATTGTTGATACCGGAATTGACATGGATCATGAAGATCTAATTTATAATATTGCCTATAATTACGATGATCCAATTGATGGTATTGACAATGATAATGATGGCTATGTGGATAATTTTAGAGGATGGGATATGGGCGATAATGACAATTTTCCCCAAAATGAAATGAATGAGCATGGTAGCCTATGTGCAGGGATGGCAGCTGCACATACTGATAATGGATTAGGAGTTGCCGGGGTGGGTTTCAAGTCTCGCATTCTTCCGCTGAAAGTTCAGGATGCTGATAGTTTGTTAACCCGTGCTTACGAAGGCATCGTTTATGCCGCTGACCAAGGTGCTCAGGTGATTAATTGTTCTTGGGGAAATACACATTATGCTCAGTTTGAGCAGGACATTGTTCAATATGCTGCGATTAATAAAGATGCACTTGTTGTGGCTGCAGCTGGAAATGATAATAATAGCGTGAATTTCTATCCAGCAAGTTATGACTTTGTCTTATCTGTTGGCGGAACGACCGGTAATGATGAAAAATGGACTCCCGAAAATGGAAATTCTAGTGGAGGATCGAGTTTTGGATATCATGTTGATTTATGTGCCCCCGGAATCCAAATTATGACAACATCTGATGGAAATGATTATCGAAATGCCTATGCTGGGACATCTTTTTCTGCCCCAATTGTTGCTGGAGCGGCTGGTGTTTTGCGCTCTAAACATCCCCAACTTTCAGCATTACAGAGTATTGAGCATTTGAAAAATACAGCAGATAATATTGATACTATTGCATACAATGAGCCTTGGCAGGGAATGCTCGGTACCGGAAGACTTAATATGTTTCGTGCAGTTTCAGAGGATTTTCAACCGGGATTAGTGTTTCAAAATATTCAAATATTTGACGACCGTGACAATCAGTATGAAAATACATCTATTGTTGAAATTCAGGCTTGGCTTTTTAATTATTTGCATGATGCGGATAATGTAGAAATTACGATTTCAATCAGTTCAGATAATGCAAGTGTGTTAACTCCCAATCTGGTTTTAGGGAGTATAGATAGCCTTTCATATATTACAATTCAAGATCCTGGAATTCAGATTGAATTAAATGAGCCAATAAATTTTGATGAAGTAGTGATTGTGAAACTTGAGATTACTGCTGATAATTTTTCAAGAATACAATATGTCGAATTTATTGTAAATCCATCTTTTGCAAACATTAGTAATGGAAGTTTATCTTTAAGTGTTCCTGCAAATGGAAGGCTTGGCTTTGCTGATAATCAGAGACAGGTTGGGAATGGGCTCAATTACAATGAATTCAGAGACTTGTTTTATGATGCAGCATGGGTTATGGGAAATAGTACCGATGCGCTTGTAGATGCAGTTCGGGTAAATACTGAATTTGAAATGATGGAATCCTGTACTGTGGTGAATCATGAGTTTGCTGACGAAGCCGTTGCTTCAAAATTTCTAGCCTATGATATGGAGTCGGCGCTTAATCTTGAAGTCAATCAGCGGTTTTTCGCATGGTATGATTTGCCAAATTCATTTTTAATGGAGCTGGAATTAGTTAATCAGAATATTGTTGATTTACACGATTTTTATGCATCCCTCTTTACAGACTGGGATTTGTTTAAATACAACAGAAACCGCATTTCATGGGATGAGACAAAACAAATTGCTTATGCGGAACACTCCGGAGATGTCAAACTGTATGCGGGTTATATTCTCTTGTCCGATCAAAATTCGAATCATTATGCACTCGACCAATCGACATATTCTGATGGCTTGGTTGACATGACAAACGGACTGAATCAGGTGGAAAAGTTTTATTGTATGTCAAATACAAATCATTTTACTGGGCAAACCGGATATGGGACTGATGTTGCACAAATGTTTGGTGTAGGACCCATGAATATTGATGCGCAGGACACTGTGCAAATTGCAATCGGCATGCTAGTCGCACAAAGTTTTTATGAGTTGCAAGTGGCTGCCGATAGTTTGCGGAATTATTATCTGAGCATGTATCCGAATGAATCTGGGGTTGAAATAGATGATATTAGGGAGTTTTCTGTTTTTCCAAATCCCGCCAATGGAGAGTTGTTTTTAACGTTTTCTAACGCGGATTATGCAGATTTTGAAATTCGTATTTTTGATGTGAATTCTCGTTTAGTGTATCAAAACATCCTTTCTACATCAAATAAAAGTATTGATCTGGACTTACCGGAAGGAATTTACTATCTGTCTGCAATTGTTGAGCAGCGAGTTTACCAGAGAAAATTAATTATAATTGGGGATTAAAACGTGGGGACAGATTCTGTGTGTTCTGAAAATGCATGCTCTTTTATGCTTATATAGAAGCTAAATGTGGATTGATTTTTTTAAAGTTTTGAATCAAAAGCTCCGGTTTTTTCAAGCTTTTTATCATCCAATCCAATTTTAAATCTTGTTTTCTTTCAAATGGGAGATGCCAATCGATGTCCGATTGATGGAGATCCCAAATCAAGTGATGCATGCAAATTGCTGCCGACACGGAAATGTTAAAACTTTCCGTAAACCCATACATTGGAATTTTCATGAATTCATCAGCTTCCTGCATAACTTCTTGAGAAATTCCGGGGACTTCAGAGCCAAAAACCAGTGCAACTTTACCTTTTGTTAAATCAAATTCCTCAAGATTGATATCGTCTTTATGTGGTGTTGTTGCAACTATTCGATAGCCTTCTCTTTTTAATTTTTTCAGTGCCGGAATGGTGTTTTGTGCTTTTTGATCATGAAAATGCAGGTTGAGCCATTTGTCTGAGCCCATTGCAACATCAGGATTAATTTTGTAGTTGTGATAGTTCTCAATGATGTGAACATCCTGAATTCCAAAACAATCGCAGGTCCTGAGTACTGCAGATGCATTTTGAGATTGATAAATGTCTTCCAGTACCACGATAAGATGCTCTGTTCTGTTTTTCAGAATTTCATCAAAACGTAAAATCCTTCTTTCTAGGAGAAATTGAGAAAGATATGTGATGAGTTGGTCTCTGTAAGATGCTTTCATGTGTGTATAAAGAAAAAAAAGGAGCAGAACGCTCCTTTTTTACAATCTGTATTATCTAATTATTTTACAGAGTCTTTCAATTCGCTACCAGCTGAGAATTTAACAACTTTTTTAGCTGGAATATTGATTACTTCGTTTGGTTTTTGTGGATTTCTACCTTTGCGGGCAGCTCTTTCATTAACTGAGAAAGAACCAAATCCTACCAATGCTACACGGTCACCTTTTTTTAGTGAGTCAGTAGTTGCTCCGATAAATCCGTCGAGAGCTTTTTTTGCGTCTGCTTTAGTCAGACCAGCTTTTTCAGCCATTGCATCAACTAATTGTGCTTTGTTCATAATAATAAGGTTTTAAGGTTAAAACTTTTGTTACTTCTAACTGCAAATATATAGCATTGTTGGACTTTTCCAAGTTTCTGACTAAAAAACTTGTATTTTGTTAATAAATAAGGGGTGATTGTTAATAAGCCTGCCTATATTAGAGGGTTTTAGCCGATTTACCACGATTTTGTTAAGCATAAAGTATAATCATAAAACATAGTAGGCGATAAGAACAGCATGAAATATTTTACCATGTTTTAATATTGCTGCATTTTTTTTAATTAAATTGAAATTAATTTTTGTTTCTTTAAAAATGATATTATTTTTGCACTCCATTCTCAGGAGAGATGGCAGAGTGGTCGAATGCGGTGGTCTTGAAAACCATTGACCGTGCGAGCGGTCCGGGGGTTCGAATCCCTCTCTCTCCGCAGAAAAATAAGCCCTGACGTTAGTCAGGGTTTTTTTGTATATGCCTGTGGAAAGCTTGCTTTCAAACAGGCATATACAAAAAAACCATCGGG
>CAYOUD010000070.1:0-13087 GCA_964407055.1 uncultured Bacteroidales bacterium
ACACACGGCCGTGTGTTTCTACAAGCTCTGCCCTCATTTGCACAAAATTTGAAGCTGTATATGAGAAACGCTGAAAACCCTACGGGAACAAATTTTGCACCTTGCATCTTATTCATTAAATTTGTTTCTTGAAAGAAAAGAATTAATAGAAGGCCCCTATAGTCAACCTTTTCTTTCTCACGGGATAATATTACATTTGTAACATATCTGATAAAAATGAATACTGAACGATTTATAGCCCGTCGGCTGATGCAGGGCGAGAAAAGTAACAACAATTACAGTCGCCCGATTGTGAAAATTGCTGTTTGGGGAATTTCGATAGGATTGATTGTGATGATACTCGCAGTTGCTGTCCTTACCGGATTTAAGCAGGAAATCAGTAATAAGGTTATTGGCTTTGGGTCTCATTTGCAAGTCAGAAATTTCGATAACAATATTTCATACGAAACAATTCCCATCACTGAGAATCAAGAGTGGATTGATGCAGCGCTTGCTATTCCGAATGTTCACAGCATTCAGAAATACGTTACAAAAGCAGGTATTATTCAAACTGAAGATTATATTCAGGGAGTTGTAATGAAAGGAGTTGATACTGATTTCAGTTGGGAGTTTTTGAAAAATTACCTTGTTGAAGGAGACACGCTTACGATTTCTGATACGGTAAATTCCAATAACATTGTTATTTCAGCCAATATTGCCAAAAAACTAGATCTGAAACTGGGCGACAGAGTCAAAATGTTCTTTATTCAGGAGCCGCCTCGTATGCGCCGTTTCACCATTCATGGTATTTATGATACCCAGCTGGAGGAAATGGATAAGATTTTCGTTTTTTGTGACATTAAGCATCTGCGAAAGCTTAATGATTGGGAGGATGACCAAATCACTGGTTTTGAAGTGCAAATTGATGATATAAAAGAGCTTCAAAATGTGGATTTAGCACTCACCCGTTTGGTTGGGTCAACGTTTTCACCTGATAACAATACGCTGGCAGTTGATAATATTTTCGACCAATATCCGCAGATTTTCGATTGGTTAAGTTTGCAGGATAAAAACATGTGGGTAATTCTGATTCTTATGCTTATTGTTGCCGGTTTCAATATGATTAGCGGATTGCTTATCATAATTTTGGAGCGTGCGAATATGATTGGTATTATGAAAAGCATCGGAGCCAGCAATTTCTCTGTGCAGAAAGTGTTTCTGTATCATGCAGCTTTTTTGATTGGCAGAGGTTTACTCTGGGGAAATATCATCGGCATCGGATTATGTATTTTGCAACAACAATTTGGCATCATTCAGCTTGATCCAACTTCTTATTATGTTGCAACCGTACCGATTAATTTAAGTTTTTTGCCGATACTTTTATTAAATATTGGGACGATTTTTATTACAGTGTTAATGTTGATTTTGCCCTCTATGCTTGTTACTCGCATTAGTCCGGCAGAAGCCATAAGATTTGATTAATTATGTTGATGCTTATTACCATTGCTTCGGTTCCTGTGATTTTAATTCTGGCATATGTTTATCGCAGAGACAAATACAACAAAGAGCCCTGGTGGTTGCTATTATTCTCATTCATAGGTGGTGCTTTAATTGTTCCCCCGATTATCTGGTGGGAAACCGGGATGCTAAATATTATGCCGGAAGTGACGAGCGTTAATCAGTATGCCATTTATGTGTCCTTTGCTGTTGCTGCCCTTTGCGAAGAGACATCAAAGTTAATTATTCTACTGCTTGTTGCTTACCGAAGTACGCATTTTAATGAAAAATTCGATGGAATTATATACGCTGTCTATGTTTCTATGGGATTTGCTTTGGTTGAGAATATTATGTATGTGATCAGTGGTGGAGGAGGAGTTGGATTAACACGTGCGCTGACAGCGGTACCAGCACACGCAATTTTTGCTATTTCCATGGGTTTTTATCTTGCGAAAGCAAAATTCTCAGCCCGAAAGCGATTTCGCCCGTTTGCGTTGGCAATATTAGTTCCAATTATCCTCCATGGCACATATAACTACATTATTATGGCTGAATCTAATTATCTCCTGATTAGTTTTGTGCTTTACGTGTTTCTACTGTACCGTTTGGGTTTCAAGCGAATGGCAAGCAGTAGCAGAAATTCAGTGTATCGGAAATAAGGATTTTGAATGCATCAACTTATAATTTCACAAATTTCCCTTGTACAATTCGATTTCCGGAAATCAATCGGATGATATAGCTTCCTTGAGGTAAATTTTGACAGTTTAAGCTTGTGCTTTTCTGATTTACATCAAGGGATTGTTTCATAATCACATGTCCCTGAATATCAATAATCTCAATGCTGGATTTTGCTTCAAACCCCTCCAGGTTGATATAGAGCATATCTTGAGTTGGGTTCGGATAGATCGCTAGCTTTTGCTGTGATATTTCTTCAACATCTACCGGCCAGATTACTTCCAGTGAAACAGGAATTGTGACAGTATCATTTTCTAGATAAATCATTAATTCTGCCTCATACAATCCGGGCTGCATACCATATGTATCCCAGTGCAAAATGATACTATCAGTATTGGGTTGATGTGCTTGTCCGGATTCGGGAGAAACGTGCAGCCAGTCAATGGGAGGACCAAGGTTTTCTATCATCAAAATATCATTAATGTAATGGGGTTCTGCACCATAAATATCTCCAACCAGTTGATATTCAATCTCCATATCGCCTGTAAAATCTTCTGCTATATCTGCGGTTATTGTGGCAGTTGCAGCTTCTCCTCCTGTGATAATTCCCCAACCGGTATCGGTTTCATTAAACCATGTAATAATTACACCGTTGCCTAAAATTCCATTTGAGAATAAGGTGTCATTACTATCGTAAAAGTCTGTCGCAGAAGTAATATCCATTCCTGAAGGGAAATTAATCATGATTTCTTTAATCCATTCGGAGTCTGTGGAGCCATTAGTAACCGTCAAATCCCAAACAACAGATTCTCCCATCATAAAGCCATCTGATGACCCGCTTAATGTGGATCCCGCAATGCTTTTGCCTCCAGGAATTGACCCGGGAGTATTTTGTAGCTCTAGATGATACCCGAGAATTCCTCCCCCAATATTTGAGATTAAAATTGTGTCAGTATCAATACTGTCCATTGGCATTTGTTTGAAAATGCTATCCACGCTAACAAATAGCTGCGGAGGTGCATCATACATTGAGGGGAAAATAATATCATCAATCCATGCGCAATCTTCAAAATTTGAAACCGAGCCATCCTTAATGTATTTCCATTCAAAAATTTGGAATCCGCTTGAAACGGGATAGGAGAATTGTTCCCAATTTTTTTCGCCGTCCCATCGTGCTTGTTCAAGGCCATCAATATAAAATGCCAGGTAATCCCAATTGGTACTGCTTTCATTAAATTCGCAAGAGACTTTTCTATGAAAACGAATGCTGTCTTGAGTTAAAACTTGCACCCCGATTTTTAGTGTCGATACTTGTCCATCCCCAATATCACCTGATTCTAAACAAATAGAGCCGTTATATGATGTGTCATCAGAAATAAACCAATCTGCTGTGCCCTCAGTGTACCATGAAAATTGTTCCATGTTGCCGGTTTCCCAGTCTTCAACAATCTGTCCAATACTGACATACAATTGAATGCTATCTGAATAATTATCATTATTCACGTAAAGCAGCATTGGAGCAACATGACCTTGTGGGGATGCGATGTCAGCCGTAAGGTTGAAAGACAAAACATCTTGTGCTTCGCTGTTTAAGCTTGTTGAGAATTCACTGCTTGTGTTTATGCTGAGGTATTCATCATCGCTTGTGAGTTCAAAATTTACATTTTGAATGTCCCCGCCTCCTGCATTTGATACTGTAAGCAGATAATCTGCATTTTCACCTTCGTCAAGGCGTCCGTTGTCTCCATCATCAATTGCAGCACTCAGCGCAATAATTTTTGGTGCATATACGATTTCAGTAATTGGTCGTTCCCAATTTTCCTGATCGGATGTTACATGGATAATAAAATCCAGTGTTTCTCCATCTTCGCACTCATGTCCAATATCAAAGCTAAAGGCATCTGAAATGCTTGCGGTTTCTGCGGCAGCAATATCACCAAACACTTCTGTATTATCGGTAATTGTCACGGCAGAATGTGTAGAACTTAAACTTACGGAAACGCCTGTTACATTTTCTTCCGTTTCATTAATTAAAGTTATGTCCAAAGTTGCAGTTTCGCCGGTTTCCAGCAAATCGTTATCCTGTGTATGGAAGGCGTAATCGATAATAAAACCGTCGGTGCTAATTGGTACAATTTTTTTATTGATAAGATTGTTGTCGTCTTTGACACGCACGGGAAGCTGTTCTGCCAGATATTGTTGTGTTGGTGTGCCGGATACAAGACCATCTTCTGAAATAGTGAACTCTTCAGGGATTTGATGTGGTGTTAGCGTGTAAATCAGTCCGTTTGGAATGTTTTCAGCATTTGAGATAGGCAAAATCTGTGCAAATTCCTGATCGCCGGATGATACACCTGCAACAAATCGTTGGTGTGCAGAGAGATTATTGTCTCCGTAATATAATTTTATTGTTCCATCTTCATAAAGCCGTATGCTGAATTGATATGTTTCATTCGTCCAAATAAAGTGAACATTATCAGCATTTTCTATGCTTTGCAATGTTGGGGACGCTAGACTCCCATTTTCCTCCATATACAATCCGGCAATCATTTTGCGATTAAAGAAAACCACATCATCATCAGAATTGTATGGCAAATCAGTAGGTAGTGCTTCCATCATAATGGCGCCGGTTTTATATACAAAAATGCTGGAGTAAACCGAATCATAATACGGAAAATCAAATGGTAGTTCATATTCTGCGTAAGTGGATGCTCCTGTGGGCAGGCTTGTCCCAGTCAAATTCGGATAAGTACTTGTTTCGTTCTCAATTTCGAAATCCATATCCCATGACCAGCGATATGGTGGAGTTCCGTTGGTTGCGGATAAGTTGTGAGCATATGGTTCATAAATGGTTGCAACCGGGAAACTTTCGGTAGTAATTTCCGGCGGGTTAAAATTGATGCTTGCAGTGACAGGAACTTTTAATAATCCGTTATCGACAAGTGGTAAGTTATTTTGTCCGCAGTCGGTTTCAACGGGTGTCGAACCGGTGTAATCAATTAAACTCATGGAGATAAATTCTCCGGTTCCTGTTCCATCTGGATCATTTTCTTCAAGTTGAAAAATAAATTTTGCTATTTCTCCAGGTTGCAAATAATTCAGAAATGGCGTCAGGTCATATCCGAATTCCATAAACTCTGCGCCTTCAACATTTCCGCCTTGCATGCTTTGGTCGGCTCCCTGAAAATCAAAAATCGGGAAATCAAGTAAGTACATTGGTTCATCTGAACTTAGATTTGTTGTCATCCCGACATTCATTTTAACTCGTTGCCGCTTGTTATGTTCCATTTGAACCTTCATCGTTAGTTGAGGTTCATAGTTTTCTTTTGCTTTTAGCACATTTACCGTGTTATTCCATATTCCGCCATTGAATCTGTCAAGTGCTAGGGTTCTGTACATCATCCAGGCATATCCTTCATTTCCCCAATTGTTGGCAGGGTAGGAGTGGTAAGTATTATTCATCAAAACAGCACCAATTTCCCAGTCTTTCATATTTACAACTCCATCGTTGTTAATATCAATGTGATTGGTGTATTGCCCGTCAGCATTATAATCGTATTTAATAGAATCATTATATCCGGCAATTGCCATACCGTGATTTGGCGATGACCCCCAGCTTGTAATTACTTTTTCACCGGCAAATTCAGATTCTGCCGGTAATGTGTTTGATGGGGATTGATATTGTGAGTAGAAAAATGCAACGCCGCCGACATCCGAACCTTCGTGATGATGATCTAACCAATGTTTGAAGTTTTCTAATCCTTCTTCATCCGAAACATCAATGGAATATGCTCCTCGAATTCGATTTGTCATAGCATGAAGATATTTATCATAACCTGTCATAAAGCGTGTTCCGTCGCCACCATTGACATTTTCTTCATACACTTCGAGATTCGGATTCCCAACCATTCTGAGCACTTCCATGCTGTGATAATAACTCACACCATACCAGCCATTTCCTCCGTTTTCCCAATTCCAGGTAAAATAGGAGGGATAGGTTGTGCTGAGTTGATCGGAGGTAACATTCCGCAAACGATTGATTTCATAAGTAAATGCTATTGCAACAGAAGCTGCCTGTCCACAATCTAACCCCGATTGATTAAAAATATCCCGCATATAGGGCTGTGTTGAATTATCCACAGTATAGGGGAGGGTCGTATTTTTGAACTGTACCGGCAATTTTAGCTCCGGAAGCATCTGTAGTTTTTGCTGTTCTTTGCTTGTCAGGGGTTTTAATGTATCTGTTGAATATTTCCCTTCGGGATATTTGCTCTGTGCTTGAATAAAGCTTGTCAGAAGGATTGCTGCGAGTGTTAAAAGGTAAATTTTTTTCATATCCAATTAAATAATAATTAGGGGATTTTTTTGGATTTCTCCCCCAGGAGATTTTATCCACACAATATACTGAGATTTTTTTAAACTTTGAACATTAACATACTGATTGTTTTGGATTGTTGTTTTATGGACTAATTTGCCCTGTAAATCAAAGATTTTGAGCTCATAATTTTGATTATCATTACTAGTGAAGAGAAATTTGTTATTGCATGGATTTGGGGAAATGCCTGCTTCAAGTTTATTTAAATCAATTTCGGCGCTGTCTTTTTGAAGTAAATCATGAATGATGTATTGTCCGTCGTCATCATCGATTTTAATTTTTAAATGCATGGTTTCAGGAACGGTTATTTGTCCTTCAAGGAAACCCGATTCACTTAAACTAATGTTCGGATTTGTCTGTGGTGTGAATCGTAATAAGGAATGCTCTGCCGGATAACGGTTAATGTTAATAAGCCGATGAGAAATGCGGTCTCCTAATGAAACGCCGTAAATTTTTTCCGCAGTTCCGCTCAGGGAAATATTTCCATAATGAAATTCCATGTTACCATTCGGATATAAACTCACTGCATATTCTGCAGCATAACTATCCGGTTGGTTGTTTTCGCTCAGTTTCCAGTAAAAACGCACGACATCTGCTGAGCTTTCCATCCAAATTCCATCATTTTTTTCCGAATTTACATATGTATAATCTCTGGGCAACACCGCAATTACAGGATTGTTTATAAGCATAGGTCGCAAATAATCGCGGAAATAAGTGCCCATTTCTATTTCTGCTGATGGCATAATATATCCCCTTGCTGATACTTGAATTTGGTTTGTTGTGGTGTTTCCAAACGGAAAGTCAAATGGTAATTGGACAAGAATTTCACCGTCAAAGGATTCGTCAGGAGAAATTTTTTCTGCAGATGTATTTAGGTTGAAAGCAAGCGCTTCCAAAGCCATGTCCCAATCATAAACAAGCGACCAATTATACGGTGCTGTACCACCGCTACATGCTAATTGTTGCTGGAAAAATTCCCCCGGGCTGCCGTAATCTAATGAATCGGTAATGAGTTTCAATTTGTTAAAATCTACACTTAAATCCACATGCATGGGTTGCTCGGGATAATCTGAAATTGAGATTTCTGATGTGTTTTGATAATAGATTTCCTCATTTTCCGTACAATCTACAATAGAAAATGATTGTATGCTTCCGTTGCCGGGATTTGCAAAGTCTCCTGTGTTAACGAGGAAATTAAGTCGGAAAGTTTCTCCTGGATTTACATGAGACAATATTTCTGTCAGATCGAGTGCATAATTAAAAAATTCTGCTCCCGGCACATTGAAACCTTGCATAGGACGCGGGCCTCCCTGATAATTCACCATTGGGAAATAGAAATGTTTTTCAATCTGATTCAGATTATTCCCGGTTGAAAGCCCGATTCCAATTTGCAATTGATTCCGCTGATTGTAATTAAGTTGAATTTCTGCCCTGAGTTTTGGTTCGTAATCAATTTGTGGGATCATCACATAGGCTGCTTTATTCAGCACTCCGCCATTGGCAGGAATATCAGCAAAAGTGCAGTACATTGCCCAGTAATATCCGTTGTTTCCGGTTTCCGTTCCGTAAGATTCTGCATATTTGAATGCTCCGTATTCTGAATCTCTGATATCGATAATTCCATCTTCGTTAATGTCAATATTGGTTGTAAATTCACCGTCGCCGTTAATGTCATAACGAATGGAATCATTATAGCCGACAATTATACGGGCGTGTGTGGCAACTAATCCCCATTTGTATAGCACCTGCTCCCCGGCGTATGGTGATGCTTCGGGTAAATTGTCAAGATTATTATATCCACCCATAATGAGTGCCACGCCTCCGAATGTGTCTTCGTTAAGGTGATCGTAAAGCCAGGCTTTCAGTTTGGTTATGCCGGTTTCTGTCGATAAATCAATGGAATAATAGGTTTTTGCACGATTTGTTAATGCTGATTTGTATTTGTTAATTCCGCTCATCCAGGTAATGGTGTCCATATGGGCAGTGTCACCAAATACCGCGCGGGAAGGAATCCCTTGGCGCTTTGCCAAATCAAATGTTTGCAAAAAGTTTGACCCAAACCATCCGTATCCACCATTGTTGAAATTGTAAGGAAAATAAACTGACATTTGATTTTCGGGCAGGCTGCCGTCACGTGAAAGTTTGCAGTTTAATTCGTAGGACATTAAATAATAGGAAACACAAACCTGATTACAAACGGCATGTTCCTGATTGTATATGGGTGGGAAAAAGGAAAGCTCAGAATTGTCAATTTCTGCCGGTAAATTTTGCTTCATGGATTTTTGGCTCATTTGATTTTCTGGATACTCAGAAATATCAAACAAGCTAGTTTGCGCATAGCCCAAAGGGACACACAAAATAAAACAAAGCAACAATCCGACAAGCTGTTTCATGAGGGGACAAGATACAAAAAAAATGTAAAAACATTTTTGGTGTTAACTAATTTTAGACATAGCATTTTCAAAACGCATTTTTTGAGTCGTGAAAATAATTACATAAATCGTGTTTTTATGGACTTTTCAAACCTATAATTTTTGACAAGCCATGGCTTAATACGCTGAGCGTCATCAATATTCTTCGCCGGTATCTCCGCCATCGTTAAATATCCAATCAAATTCATCAATAATATGTTGTCGCTGATCTGCTGGTAAACCTAAGTCATACATACTATTTCCGCCATCAAAAGTTACTCCCGGCTGAAGATTTAATTCTGACCAATGAATTAATAGATTATTGTAATGCTCAGTAGATAATGCAGAATTTTTGAGGAAATTGGTAAAATTTGTCACACTGGATACATCCCAAGCACTGATATCTTGATCGAATGCTGAATTTTGAAACATGCCTTTGGTATTGTAATCCATATATCCCATATTGGTTACATTACTCACATCCCAATTGCTAATATCCTGGTTAAAAACCGAATAACTAAACATGCAAGCCATGTTTGTGACATTGCTGACATCCCAGTTCCCAATGGGTTGATTAAATACTGAATAGCTAAACATATCACTCATATCATCAGCTCCACTCACATTCCAGTTGCTAAGGTCTTGATTATAAGCGCTACCTGAAAACATCATCGCAAATGTCTCAACATTGCGGACATTCCAGACATTTAATGGCTGATTGAAATCGGAATTTGCAAACATGCCACTTAAGTTTGTTGCTAAGCTCATATTCCAATTGCTTATGTCTTGATTGTATGCTGATCCGGCAAACATAAATGACATATCTGAAATTCCTTGAGCGGCTTGATCGAACCAATTTTCACAGGAAAATGAGGATACCGTAATTCCTTGAAACATGTTGGCTGACAACATTATACCTGAAATAGCAGGTGCTACTGGTGTAAGGATATCTCTAAACATTTCTGCATTTTCATTAAACATAATATAGTTTATTGTTCCTCTGACTTTTATGTGCCACATGCCTGCTTCTCCAAAATCGTGAGTTTTTACTCCGCTGCTGTTGTACATTATTGATTGTCCTCCTTCCCATATGACTTCCAAATTGGAAGACCCTCCTATTAAAAAACTGTAACTCGTTTGTTCTTCGGTTGTTTCAATTATAAAATCAAAGGTTGGATGTATATTGATGAGATAAGTACTGTCTTGATCAGGTACATCTATGACACGTGCCGAGGCTCCGTTTGTGTAGCCTGTGAATCGCAGCGCATCACCTGAGTTGTATATAAAATTTGATCGATCATCACTTGCTTGTTTTAGATGGGAAATTTCCGTATCACTATCTGTGGAATTTCCCTGATACATAATAAATGCACCATTGCTTGCGCTCTTTTCAGTATTAATCATTTTTAACTGTTTTGTTATATTTCCTGCCCTGACTGTCAGTATGCAAGTGCCAAATTTGCCCGGATAAATACTAAAATTGTGGTACCCTCTGCTTAGTTCTTCCTGATATTCTGCAAGTTTTCGAGCATGCAAATCATATAGTGTTATGTACACGTTTTCTGAAGAGGGTAAAAACAGAGTGGTTTCACTGCTTCCGTTAAACGGATTGGGATAATTTTGCGATAAAAATATTTGATTTGGATTGGCAGCCATTTCTGGGATATTACTGAGATCAAGATTTAATACTGTATCAGGCCAATAAAGGGTAGTATCTCCACTTTGGCTGGTGTTTTCTACCAGTACACTATCAAGCGGTGCATATTCACTATAATAATGTGCAGTGAAAGTCAACGTAATTTCCTGAGTAAAAGCTAGCACATACAGACAAATAAAAATGCTTAATAAAAAAAGGCGTTTCATAGAAAATTAGTTTTATATTTTATGTAAATATACAATAATTTTCCTTAGTACATGACAAAAAATCTCAATCAATTATAAATCAAATACTTATTAACAATGCACTATTAATAAATAATACGAAAAGTCCTTGCATAAAGCCATGGCAATCAATACATTAGATGATAAATCCAACATCTAAAACTAATGTATATGATTACCAAAGATGAAAGTAAAAGTAATGATTTTATCTCAATATTGAATAATCATTTTCAGGGAAAAGTAAATTTATCAAGAGCGTTGTGCAATTTGTGGTCTTCAGGTGAAAGATCAGAAAAACAGACCTTTAGTTGATGCTTGTCACATTATTCCTTTTGCAGAAAGTTACAACGACTCTGTGCGTAATGGCATTGCATTATCACCAACTTTTCATCGTGCCTTTGATAAAGGCTTACTTTCACTAACAGATGATTATCGTGTTATTTTACACCCACAACTCAAAGATGAAAGTGCTGATTTTTCCTTTATGCAGTATCGAGGGAAATCCATCCACTTACCCACCAACATTCATTTCCACCCATCACCCAAAAGTTTGGCGTATCATCGGCAATGGGCTGGGGTGGAGTAGTGGTTTCAATTTGGATGAAAAAATTTGGTAAGCTCGTTTTATTTTAAAGTCGTCAAATTCGACCACTTTAAAAATTGGATTGTTGATTTGTTCTGAGACCGTTCAAAAAATTTGAATGTTAAAGGCTTTCGGCATATTTTATCAGTATGTTTTAAGTTTCGCTCCAAATATTTTTACGCACTGTTTGAAAACCATGTGCTTAACCCGAAAAATTCACCGCAAATAGTTATACCGATTGTGAATCAAAATTGCCGATACAATTCATTCTATACTAATTTGAACTAATGAATATTCCAATGAACTTAGTGTATAATGCCGATACTACAAATAAATAGTACAATGATGTGAAACGAAATTGTACTATATTATTTGTGTAATCGGTATTATTTCTTGTATCAGCTTTGATTCTACATCGGCATTATTTACTCCCGAAAATCGGGGATCCCGGAGTTTTTGATTTTAAAGTGGCATCAGATGTTAACATAAAGTGCTGTTGAATAATGCTTTAACTTGCTGCACCTCATTTTTTTATTAACTCAAATCTGCACAAAGGGAATGGCATGAATTTTCCGGTTTAATGCATACAATATTTTTTATTGGATCAAAACTGAACACGATTTGATTTTTTATATTTTTCTTTAACTTTACCCCATGCTAAGCGCCACACACATAAAAACAGCAGGTGAGTTTTTTAGCACTTTTGTTGGGAGTGACAATGGATTTTGCATTTTCTCTTCCGACCCATACGGGCAGTTTTACTCAGCCTATACCGGCATGAGCAACAAGCTTGTGAATTTGGTTGATCCGAATGGAGGTTGGGTTGATGGTGAGGAAGCAGTCAACATGTTTTTTGAAACGAAAACTAAAAAATAATCCCGAGTGTACTATATATAATGCAAAATGATTATATTTGTCTTAAATATAGTACAAATGATTATGAAATCTAAAAGACAAATTATTTATCCGAAACATCAAAAAATACTTGAATATCTTGGTGGAAACATCAAGTTGGCAAGAAAACGACGTAAATTAACAGCAACTCAAGTGGCTGAACGAGCAAATATTTCAAGAAATACATTATACCTCTTAGAGAAGGGATCCTCATCTGTTTCCATCGGTGTTTTATTAAATGTATTACGTGTATTAGGTTTACAAGATGATTTTCTAAAATTAGCTGCCGATGATGAATTAGGTAGAAAACTTCAAGATATTGAATTGTTAGGAGGTGATAAATGAAAACAAAAAGAAAGGAGATATATGTTTATGCACATTGGAAGGGAATGAAAGAGCCTACACATATTGGGGTTTTAATTGCTCAGTATGCGAAAGGCAGAAAGTTTTTTAGTTTCGAGTACGATAAAACTTGGGTGAAGACAAAAGCACATTTTATGTTGGATCCAGATATTTCTTGGTTCTCTGGTCCACAATACCCTGTTAATAAAGGGAATTTTGGAATATTTATGGATTCAATGCCGGACACTTGGGGTAAAACCCTTATGAAAAGACGTGAAATTCAATTGGCAAAAGAGGAAAATAGACCTGTTAATAATCTTTACGATATTGATTTTTTGTTAGGTGTTTTTGATGAAAGTCGTATGGGTGCTTTGCGATTTAAAACAAATCCAAATGGTGCTTTTTTAGATCATGATGAACGCTTTCCTACGCCCAATTGGTCTTCTTTAA
>CAYOUD010000071.1:0-13046 GCA_964407055.1 uncultured Bacteroidales bacterium
CAAAGTTAGACGCCTTGTATCTACACAAAGGGAATCGCATGAATAATGCGGGTTAGTGCTTTAACTTACTGCAACCCATTTTTCTATTAACTCAAATTTGGGGTAATGCTTGCCATTATCTTTGCACATCTGCACAAAAGGGAATGGCATGAATTTTCCGGGTTAAACTCAGGGCTTCACAACGATTCGGGATTTGGTTTTCCATTTCCGAGTGGATAATGGTAATAATTTAAGCTATCTTTCCTTGCAAATCCGACGAGTGCGATGTTATTTTGTTTGCAAATCTGAATGGCAGCATTACTCACTGCAGACTTGGTAACAATCCACGGAATATTAATCATTGCAAGGGATTGAGCAATTTGTTTTGTTACGCGACAAGTCAACAATACGATTTTGTCAGAAATGGGATATTGCTCCTTCAAAATTTTCCCGATTAGTATTTCGAGTGCATTATTTCGGGCAATATCTTCACAAAATAATTGGATTTCCAGATTATTAGCCAAGCCGGCAGCATGCAAAGCCCCAGTTTTTTGGAAAGCCTCACTCAGAGTCTGGAATTTCTGCATTAAAACCAGCATCTCATTGGCTGAAACTTCAATTTTTTTTGACTTATCAAATTGGGACGGATTCAAAATCTCTAATTTCGTTTCAACTTCAACCACATCCCCATTTTGATGAATTTTAACAATTTGATTACTTTCATTGATGGTTTTGTTTACGAAAAGATGTCCAACAACAAGCGCTTTCACATCCCAACCCGAACAATTCAAGTTGCCGAAAAACTTGCCGTTTACATAAAGTTTCAGTGTATATTCTTTTGCAATGGCATCATCAATTTCCAGTATATTTTGATTCTGGAACCGATATATTCTTCTTGTTTCTGTAATTTTCAAGGTCTTCATAAGT
The DNA here is from genome assembly GCA_964407055.1 of uncultured Bacteroidales bacterium. Lineage (GTDB taxonomy): Bacteria > Bacteroidota > Bacteroidia > Bacteroidales > ML635J-15 > JAQIBY01. The sequence goes on from CAYOUD010000071.1 coordinate 907, forward strand.
ATTTATGTTTAAGTAGGCATCGGGATTTTGGGCTTTAATAATATTTCCGGTGGTATATTTATCGGTAACACTGCGAATTGAATAGAAATCGGACTGCAATTTTTGTTCAATTTCCGGAATTAAATCAATGTGATAAAATGCATGAAGCGTTTGAATCCGTCCGAATGCTTCGGCCATTACCACTGGTTTTTTAAGCTTTTGATACAGATACAGAATTTCTTTTGCAGCGATGTCGGGTAAATCACAGGCAATAACAAAAACCCATTCAGTTGAAGTGGATTTCAATGCAGCATGAATTCCGGCAAGTGGTCCTTTCCCCGGGAAAATATCCGCAACGATTTTAATTTCGGAAGCTTTAAAATATTTTGGTGAGTTGGTTACAATGCAAATATCATGCGACAGGGGTTTCAGCACATTCAGTTGGCTTTGAAAAATGGTTTGCCCGTCGATTTCAATGAATGATTTTATTTTACCGGCAAAGCGACTATTTCGCCCGCCAGCAAGAATTGCGATACTGAATTCCGGATAAAGCGATTTCATTAATGCAAGATACAAAAATTCATGCTATGGAGATTTTCATCCGGGTTTAGTTGTTTTGAACAAATAAATTATTTTCTAAGCGAATTGTCGGTTGAAAAAGACAGTGCTGATTGCTATAAATAAACAGTTTTTACTCAATAATCCCGGCAGCATCGATTAGGCTCTGCATTTGCAGTTGCAGTTCTTTTGCTTTCTCACCGGCTTTTTCGGCAAAATCCTCTCCATTGGAAGCAAAAATAATTCCACGGGATGAATTGACAAGTAGTCCGCAATTTTTATTCATTCCATATTTTACAACTGCCTCGAGACTACCGCCTTGGGCACCGACTCCCGGAACAAGCAGAAAATGATCAGGAACAATTTTACGAACATCTGCAAGCATTTCAGCACGAGTTGCTCCGACCACATACATCATTTTTTCTTTGCCGGCCCATTGCTGAGATTTTCTGAGAACGGATTCAAACAAGGTTTCGTTTTTATCGTTATGATATTGAAAATCATCAGCTCCTTTATTTGATGTTAATGCCAGCAAAATGACCCACTTGTCGTCATATGTCAGGAAAGGAGAAACAGAATCTTCCCCCATGTAAGGAGCAACGGTTAAAGCGTCAACATCCATTTTTGAGAAAAAAGCGCGTGCATAAAGATTGGATGTATTTCCGATATCTCCACGTTTTGCATCCGCAATAATAAAGATTTCCGGATAGTTATTCCGGATGTATTTAACGGTTTTTTCGAGAGAAATCCATCCAGCAGCGCCTTCACTTTCGTAAAATGCGATATTGGGCTTATATGCAACAGTAAATGCTGCAGTTGCGTTCACAATTGCCTTATTGAATTCAAATATCGGATCTTCATTTTTGAGAAGATGTCCCGGAATTTTATTAATATCAGAATCTAATCCTACGCAAAGGAAGGATTTTTTCTTTTTAATTTCCCGGCTTAGTTCATTGTAATTCATAGGTTTAGCATTTATTGTGTTTCTTCTGTTTTTAAACGTTCAGCATTTTCTGCCATGGTGAGTTTGTCAATGACTTCGTTCAGGTCGCCATCTACGATATTTTGCAGATTATACAATGTCAAATTAATCCGATGATCGGTAACCCTGCCTTGGGGATAATTATAAGTTCGAATTTTTGCAGAGCGGTCACCACTGGAAACCATGGTTTTACGCTTACTTGCAATTTCATCAAGGTATTTCTGATGTTCCAGATTGTAAAGTCTGGTTCTTAATTCTTTCATTGCTTTGTCAAGATTTTTCAGTTTTGATTTTTCATCCTGACAAGTGACTACAATTCCCGAAGGTATGTGAGTCAAGCGAATTGCAGAGTAGGTTGTGTTAACCGATTGTCCACCGGGTCCGCTTGAACAATATTCATCACGTTTGACATCTGTCGGGTTAATTGTAACATCAACATCTTCAGCTTCCGGAAGCACAGCAACAGAAGCAGCAGATGTATGTACTCTTCCCTGAGTTTCAGTCTGTGGAACACGCTGAACGCGGTGTACGCCGGATTCATATTTCAGAACCCCATAAACACCGTCGCCGGTAACAGTGGCTACAATCTCCTTAAAACCACCCTGCGTTCCTTCGGTAACCCGTGTTACTTCTAATTTCCATTTTTTATTTTCACAGTATTTTGTGTACATACGATACAAATCACCGGCAAAAATACTAGCCTCGTCGCCTCCTGAACCGGCACGAATTTCAAGCACGGCATTTTTTTCGTCCTCAGGATCTTTAGGAATCAGCAAGAATTTAATTTCCTCTTCCATTGGCTCGCGTTGTACTGATAATTCATCCAACTCAACCTTTGCCATTTCCCGCATTTCTTCATCGCTTTCATTTGCAATCATTTCCTTTGCGTCAGTAATTCCGTTAAGTAAAGCTGTGTAGCGGTTGTAAGCATCTTTGAGCGGCTCCAGGTCTTTATATTCTTTATTTAATTTTATATATCGCTCCATATCAGCAGTCACAGAGGGATCGGTCAGTAATTTTCCGATTTCCTCAAAACGCTGATTTACTCCTGCGAGCTTTTCCAATATCATATTTACTTTCATAGCCTTTGTTTTTAATAAATAAATTCTCCAAACTCCGATTTAATCGTAAGTTTCTTTTCATCTGATGCATCAACCCGTCCGACAATCTGCGCTTCGACATTAAAGGTTTTTGCAATATTAATGATTTCCTGAGCATATTCAGGCTGCAGATATATTTCAAAACGATGTCCCATATTGAACACCTGATACATTTCTTTCCAGTCGGTTTTTGATTCTTCCTGTATCATACGAAACAGAGGAGGCAAGGTAAACATGTTATCTTTGATAATATGGAGATTATCCACAAAATTAAGGACTTTGGTTTGAGCTCCGCCGCTACAATGAATCATTCCATGAATTCGGTGACTAAATCCATCCAAAACTTGTTTAATAATTGGGGCGTAAGTTCTGGTTGGCGACAGGACAAGTTTTCCGGCATCTAAACCAATGGCTTGTATGCTGTCAGTAAGTTTTTTTGAACCTGAATAAACGAGGTTTTCCGGCAAAGCAGGGTCAAAACTTTCGGGATATTTTTTTACAAGATATTTTGCGAACACATCATGTCTGGCAGATGTTAATCCGTTGCTTCCCATCCCACCGTTGTATTCATTTTCGTATGATGCCAATCCGGAAGAAGACAAGCCGACAATCACATCGCCGGGAGCAATTTTATCATTTGCGATAACATTTTTTCTTGGCATGCGCGCAGTCACAGTAGAATCCACAATGACAGTTCTCACCAAATCACCGACATCAGCAGTTTCACCACCGGCAAGCCAAATGTTAACATCAAGTTCCCGGAGATTTTGCAAAATTTCTTCTGTTCCATTTATGATTGCAGCAATCACCTCACCTGGTATTAAGTGTTTGTTTCTGCCAATGGTTGATGAAAGCAAAATATTGTCGGTTGCACCAACACAAAGCAAATCGTCAATATTCATCACGATTGCATCCTGAGCAATTCCTTTCCAGACATTTAAATCGCCAGTTTCTTTCCAGTACATATATGCCAAAGCAGATTTTGTACCGGCACCGTCTGCGTGCATAATATTGCAATACTCGGGGTCTCCGGCTAAAATATCGGGCAAGATTTTGCAAAATGCATTGGGATAAATTCCTTTATCCATATGCTTAATTGCCTGATGGACATCATCCTTCGTTGGTGACACACCGCGATTTTGGTATCGATTTGATGAATTACTCATATGCTTATTTTACAAATTCAATAAAAAATGGCGTTCGTATGCTTAGATACGAACGCCACAAAGTTATGTAATTAAGTTAAAATTCGCCGCCACCAACTTCAACTTCAGCTTCTCCTTGTTTAATGACATGCTCGTTTTCCATTTCGAAAGGATCTTGTCCCGGTTCGAGTCCATAAGATTTGGATTTCACACTAAACTCAGTCCGTCTGTTAAGCTGATGTGCAATTTCTCTTTGATCTTTTGATTTCATATCCAAGATAAAGCCCTCAGTGAGGATGTCACCTGGGTTTAAGAATGTATGCTCTTCAACAATCAGGCGATCAACGATACGGGGCATGGATTCACCGAATCCTCTCCATGTCAGTCGGTCTTGTTCAATTCCTTTTTCCACGAGATAATCAACACAAGATTTTGCACGTCTGTCGGACAAATCGAGATTGCTTTCATCAGAACCACGGAAGTCGGTATGTGCACGCAATTCAATTGCAAGATGTTGATTGTCGTTTAATGTTTTAACCAGCCCATCGAGTGCTACGGCAGATTCTGGTCTCAGGGTTGCTTCATTGAGGTCATACTCAATATTCGGCAATGTAATAATCTGTGGAATCTGCGCCATATTTACATTAATGACAATTGTAGTATCCACATAAATTCCACGTGTTGTGAAGGTGTATGTATTTGCGAAGAAATCTCCTCCGAGTGAAGCTTTAAGGATATAATCCACATCTTCTTCCAAGTTTTTAAAGAAATAGGTTCCGTCTTCGCTAGTTTCAAAAGCAGAAACAAGGCCAGCCTCTGTCATAAGTTGAATTTTTGCACCTTTCACACGATATTCGGAATGTGGATTTGTCGTATCTCTGACAACTCCTCTAACAGCAATTTCCAGTGGGGGAACTCTGAAGAAATAGACATCATCCATTCCTTTTCCGCCCGGACGGCTAGAAGAGAAGTATCCTCTTTCACGCTTATCGTAAAAAATGATTCCGAAATCATCACCTGATGAGTTCAAGGGAGGTCTGAGATTTTCAGGCTGCTTAAATCCGTCATCTTCGTTAGGTTCTGCACGGAAAATATCCAATCCACCCATTCCTACATGTCCGTCTGAAGCAAAATACAATGCTCCATCATCGCGGATATAGGGAAATACTTCATCACCGCTTGTATTAATGGTTTTTCCAAGGTTTATAGGAGCACCGAAAGGATCTTTGTCATCCGCACGTTGCATTTTATACAAATCAGATCCACCAAAGCCGGTTGGAGTTTTTGCGGCAAAATATAAAGTTAATTCATCTTTATAAATGAAAGGATATCCCACTTCATAACCTTCAAACCCTTCAATGACTAATTCTTCTTCACCACTCCAGGAACGTCCACGTTTCATGGCTTTGAAAATTTTACAAGGTATATCTCGTTTATCGCCACCATAACATCTGGTAAAAAACATTTGATTTCCTTTTTCAGTAAGGCTTGGAGCGCCTTCGTCCTGTTCTGTATTTACATATCCACCCAGCGGGGTTGCTTCGCTCCAGTTTCCTTTACGATCCTGCTCAATGGTGAAGATATCAGTAAACTGTTGTCCTGATTTGAAATTCTTACTATCTCCAACCGTTCCTTCACGAGATGTAGTGAAATACACAGTTCGATTTTTACTATCAGCCCAAGCCGGAGCAAAATCCTGCTGCATGGAATTAAAATATGCCATTGTTGACACCTCGTAACGGGTTGGTTCGTTTTCCCAGATCGGCACTTTTTTACAAGATTCAATACCTACTTCTGCTCGATAATCATCCGGAACGATATCGAGATAGGTTTCATACACTTCAATTGCATCTTCATATTTTCCATTCATACGAAGTGCATCGGCATAATAAAGCCTTGCATCGGGTGTTAAACGTTGCGAATTTGCTTTTAAAGCTTTAACAAAGAACTCTTCGGCAAGGTTCATTTGTCTCATATCGCGGTAGCAATAAGCAATTCGATAAGCAATTAATGCATAATCTTCCATGCTTTGAGCACTTGTAAGTGCTTCAGAATAATAATCGACTGCTTCTTCGTATCTAAATTGGTAAAAAGCAGCATCGCCTTTTTTAGAGCTTGTTTGTGCAAAGCTCTGTGATATAATTGCTCCAGTTAACAGGAGTGTCAGTAAAATTAAACGTTTCATATCTTAGGATTTTTCGGTTTATAAAATTAATGATTTCTATGATAACTAAAAGCATTTTACAATATTTCCTACAATCCATTCAAGAAAACTTCGCGTTTAAAAGTAGTTGGTGTGTCCAATTCTTTTGTTGAAACACGTATGCTTTCAGGGATATAGGGCTCTTTCTCAAAATAAATCTGATAAATATTATCCAAATCCAAATCAAACTCAAATTCGCCAAATTCGTTGGTTTTTTTGATATTAATCTCTTTTCCTTCCTGATCTAGGAGGCTAACATGTACATCGGAAAGCTTTTCGTTATTTAATTTCCCCCATACAGTTCCGGTAATTTTGGCTGTAAGCTGAGGGAGAACAAACTGGTAAATATCAGATTTTCCGACACCACCACGTCTTCGGGATGTAAAAAATCCTTCTTCCTGATTATCTTTAAAGACAATTCCAAAATCATCTGCAGGAGAGTTTATAGGGATCCCCATGCTTTCCACATCATAAGAGCTCGGCCCAAGTTGTTTTGCTTTAAAAAGATCAAGTCCACCAATACTTTCTTTTCTATTGGATGAGAAATAAAGGATTCCGTTTGAGCGAATATATGGAAAACAATCATCATGTACTGTATTAATATCCGGACCTAAATTTTGCGGCGCACCAAAATCATAAGATTTTCTTTCGCGTGTGATTTTATAAATATCTTTTCCTCCGTATCCTCCAAGCATAGAATCGGCGACAAAATACAGGGTAAGCTCATCTTCAGAAATTGCAGGATGACCTATGCTAATATCTTCGGGAATTCCGGGAATTTCGAGTTCTCGAACTTCTGTCCAATGTTGACTACGACGCTTAGCAGTATAAACACGACATCCTTTATCAGTACTTTTGTCGTACTCACATCGGTTAAAATACAGCACATTATATCGACGATTTAAACTCGCCGCACCTTCATCAAATTCAGTATTTACCCTTCCAAGGCTTTTTTGGGGTACTGACCAAGCATCGGTTCGTCTATCACGATCTATTTCATAAATATCAGTAAAGAGTTCTCCTGACTCCAAGTTGATATCAGGATTATCCAAAACAGACCGTGAGCTTGTAAAATAGAGTTTATCATAATCTTTATACCCAAAGAAAGGGCAAAAATCTAATTCTCCGGAATTAATTAGTGCAAAAATTTTCACCTGATAATTAGTTGGCTTTTCAAGTGCTACAAGTGTTCTGTGAATGCGCTCTATCGCAGCATCAGCACGTGGATCATCCGGGATTTTCTCCTTATAAGTTTCTAGTGCCGTAATCGCATTATCAAACTCTTCATACTGTAAATGGGCTTCAGATAAATCAAAATATAGACTCTCATCCTGATAATTATAATCTAAGGCATCTTGAAAATGCTGAATTGCTTTTTCAGGTTCTGACAGTTTCATGTATGCAAGGGCCATTTTGTAAGAGACTTCGGCTCTGGTTTTTCGGGATTTTTCACTGCGATCAAATTGCTTTTGATAATTATCAATTGCCAATTTAAATTGCTCGCGCAGGAAAGCTTCATCTCCACGCTCCAAAAACCGCTGTGAAAATGTCTGAAACGGAATAATTATCAGATTTAATACAATCAATATGTAAACTGTTTTCTGCATACTATTTTGATTTTTCGTAAAAATAACAAAGCTAACGTGTTTCGCCAATTTTTGACACTAAATAAACCGTAATTAATGATGCTTTTAGTTCAACTATGCAAAACAAATGCCGAAAATAAGCATTGGTGTTTTTTGCATTATATGCACAAATTTCATATTGCGAATCATTATTATCCGGTAATATCATTTTTGCGTAATACAAATTGTGTTTCAGAATGATTGATAAAGAAATTCTGAAACACAATTTGTATAAGCTGACAGGTCAACTAACGGAAGGAAATCGTCAAAACCCCTATGCATAAAAAAAGCTGCTACAGATTTGCAACAGCTTTTGATTAATTATATTAAATGGTATTTTAACGGAAATCACTCAGTTGTTCCATCAATTTTTTGCGAGCAAAGAAAATCCGGCTTTTCACTGTACCTATCGGAAGGACCAGCTCATCTGCAATTTCCTGATATTTATATCCGTGAGTATAGCGTTCAAATGGAACACGATACGCTTCATCAAGACTGTCAATTGCTTTTGAGATTTCATTCGCTGCAAAGGTAGATTCTGGGCTAATAGAGCTTTCAGCCTGCCCTGAATTTAGGTAATATGCATCTTTCGTGTTATCAAAAGCCGTTTTTTGTCTTACCGCTTTATTGTAATTGTTAATAAATGTGTTTTTAAGAATTGTAAATACCCAAGCTTTAAAGTTTGTGTTATCAGCATATTTATCTTGATTGGAAATGGCTTTAAAAAAGGTTTCCTGCACAAGGTCGTCTGCTTCTTCATCGTTGGAAACCAGACTGTATGCAAAATATTTCAAATTATCCTTAAGATCGATAAGTTTAGTGTTAAAATCATTTGTTCTCATATGGCAATTAATTTAGATTCATTTTAAATTCAATGTAAAAGTAAGCATTATTTAAACTCAGTCCAAATTAATGTGTTAAAGAATCATTAAAGCCTGACGAAATTACTCCATGAATTGATGAACATCATCAAAAGCTGGATGATTATTCATTAATTAATGTTAAATTGAATAGATTTCCGTTTCACTAAAGAAGAAACAGATTTCCGTTTTCGCATTTTCAATTGAGTCAGAACCATGTACCGCATTATGGGTAATATCCTTTGCATATTTTGAACGAATTGTACCTTGTTCTGCTTTTTTCGGATCTGTGTTTCCAATGAGTGTACGATAATCCTCAACTGAATTATCTTTTTCAAGGACGACTGCCACAACAGGACCTGAGCTCATAAAATCGACAAGTGTATTATAAAAAACTTTATCCTTATGGATATCATAAAACAATTGAGCATGTTCCTGTGTTAGCTGTTTCATTTTAATGGCAATAATTTTGAACCCTCCTTTATGGATATCATCCAGAATTGGTGCAATGAATCCTTTTTGAACAGCAAATGGTTTAATCATTGTGAATGTACGTTCTTTCATAATTATTTGGTTTTAGTTGTTTTCCTGAGCAAATTTCACTGCAATGACTTGTATCCTTCTTTCTCTTGCAGCAATTGGATTGTAAACGGAATTTCGCCTGTCGTTTGGATTATCACTTACTCCTTTAGGGACCTGAGTATCCCCAAAAGGAATTGTTTCAATCGTCAGTAAACCATCATCCATATATTTCACTAAACTTCCGTTTTTATATTCATTTAAATATTTTTTCAGACTGCTAATCCGTCGTTTTGCCAGATTCAAATTATACTCTGGTGTATTTAACGGACTGGTATATCCTTTAATTGTAACTAAAACGTTTTGATCTTTCTTCAACAACTCTTCCATCAGGAGCATAAATTTACGCAATTTTTGGAACTCTGTATTCACATATTCATCAAAAAAGAGCTCGATACTATCTTGGGCTTGATAGGCATCCTCGTCGGATAATCCTGAAGTAAAATTCCGAATATACTCAGCTTCACGAGCCATGTAGGCGGCGAAACTTTTTTCGTAATTGATGTCAGTTACCGTATCCCATGATGAAGGCCCCGGTCTGTCGTTATGAAAAAACAAGGTAATCGGAATTAGTTCTTCTGCTGTTTTGGTCAGAATGGTAATTTGTTCCTGAATAATTTCGTCTTCTGTTTTCGGAATAATGATTTCCGGAATTTCATAGCTAAAGATATCGTTACAACAAGAAAGATGTTTCATGGCGAGCGCCTCATCACGATTAGAAGTTAATAAAGCAAGGCGGCTGCTGTGGTCAATGCGATAATACAGATCATTTTGCGGAGAGTTTACCGGAAACCCCATGTTTTCAATTTTAGCAGTATCTCCGACGGTGGTTTTCATTTTAAAGATATCGTACCCACCTGCGCCGTAGTGCCAGTCAGAGCTAAAATAAAGGGTTGAATCTTTCACATTATAATATGGTGAAATCTCATTTCCGATGGTATTAAATCGCGAGGTGGTATCAACCAAATAAGCGAATTTTGAATTCCCGGGTTCACGTCGTCCCCAATTTTTTGGTTTCGAATAAGTTCCATCCGAATATATTATATTGTAATAAACATCAAAACCACCCATTCCTCCGGGTTTATTGGAAGCATAAAAAACATACGAAGCAGTATCGTTGTGAGCAATAGTTGGATGTGTATTGCTCGCACCCAGACAATTGACAATCCGTGGCAATCGCTCAGGGATAGACCATTGACCATCTATACATTTTGCTTTCATAATACGTGCGGGAAGGGAGTCGCTGACCGTATAATACAGTTCATTATTTTTTTCATCATAGAAAGGGTTAGCCACATCAGCATACGGCAGATTAATTGTTTCCGGAAGTTTTATCTTTTGCCCAACTCCAGCAATCGTGTCAATTTCCAAAGAAAAAATTCGTGCATAGAAATTGTCTTTATCAAGTGAGTCAGGTAAAATTGCGGTAAAAAACAAGATGCTATCTTTTCGTCCGTGCATTGCAAGTTCAGCGAAATATGAATTTACTCTGGTATCAAAATGAATAACATTTTGACTACCGGGGTAAAACCACAACTTTTGCGCAATTTCGCAAGCAATAATTTCTCGTTTGGCACGGATTGCGAAATAATCATCGACATTTTCACTTTTATAGGTTTTAAGAAAGTGACGAAAATGGTATTGAGCCATTAAATAATCTGCACGTGATTTCAGCATGTTCGCCAAATAAAATTCCACATACGGATATTTTTCTGTCCAGTTTGGGATGAGTTTTTTATAATATTTAGCTGCTTTTTGGTAATCATTATCAAAGCGATAAGCTTCGGCAATTTTAAAATTAACTTCTGGGATATTAGGGGTGATTCTGAGCGCACGTTTGTAAAAATCAGCAGCACCAAAATAATTCCCTTGCTCCACCGCTCTATCACCACTATCCACAAGGGTTTTAACATCCTGTGCATAAATAACAGAGCTCATGCTGATGCATAAGAAAATGATGATATTTAGATAAAATCGGGGCATTTTCTGACTGGTGGACTGGTTAATATGCGTGTTTTTTTAAATATATAAACTAAGGACAATTCGACTCCTCCTCTGCCCCTACTAATGGTTCGTAATCCGGAAAAATTGATGTCGTAACTCAATTGAAATTGGATACTATTATAATCCATTCCGAACATAAGAATTCCTGCATCTTTTGTTCTCAAATAAGCTCCTGCGAACATTGCCCGAAGCCCGAGCGGATTAAAATCAACGCGGAAATTGCTTCCAAAATTTATTTCTCGGTAAGCTCCATGCGTCATAAACAAAAAAGCAGGCATTGCGACAATATCTTCCGTGAGTTGAATTATTCCGTTGGCATAAATTTGCCATTTAAAGTTCATAACAATCCTTGGGTTTGAATAAAACGATTTTTGTGGTGCAAATAAATGGTTTGCAGAAGCTCCTATTGCAAAAGAAAGGCTGTCATTTACCTGATAATTTGTCAAGAATCCGGAGGACAAATCGAAATAACTAAAACGCTCTACATCCGGAATTTCAAAATTTGGCAGATTTGGGTCAAACTGGTCGCCATCGTATTGATTTCCAAAATAGAGTGCATTAAAATTTAAACCATGCTGCACAATTGCCGGGGAAACTCCAAAGCTAAAATTGGCCTTTTTATATTGCATGTTTGCTGCAATCGGAATTTCAATGCGAAAGGTTCCAAAGTCACCGTCTCCAGCAACATCGTTAGTCAGCAAAAGGCCTGCAGCAGGTTTTATTTTTTTGTCTTTAAGGAAAGTCATATCAGCACTTACAGCAACTGTACTGTACGCATCTTCAAATGCTTTCCACTGGCGTTTATGGTTTGCGACAAAGCGGATATCGCCGTTAAACATACCGGTTTCAGCCGGATTCAAATGTAGAGGGGCATTTAGGAACTGAGAAAAATGGATATCCTGAGATTTGCCGGGCAGAAATAAGCATATGGCAAAGCCAAAAAACAGCAGGTATGTAAAGCATTTACCTCCGGACATTTTGTGGTTTTTTGTAAATTTACAAAAGATTTCAGAGAAAGTCGGACGTTTGGATAAAAAAGAATTTTCGGGGATAATTTGATTTGTCCACGACCTAAAGTTCGTGCTTATTCTCATTTCTGCAATAT
>CAYOUD010000072.1:0-8769 GCA_964407055.1 uncultured Bacteroidales bacterium
TTTTGATTCACAATCGGTATTAATATCTAACTATTTGCGGTGAATTTTTCGGGTTGTGTCAATTTTAATAATTTGGTTATAAACTTGAATGCATTTTAGTTTTCACATGACCTTGAACTCCGATAATCTCTGTGCTTAGAAAAGATTTACTATGGGGGAATTATGTTTGAAAGAAGATTTTTCTTCTCATTTATTAATTGTACTTTTGCAGCTCGAAAAATGCGATGCTTATGACTTTAAATGCACTACAAGTCAGATTGAATTCTGAGATCGGAAAATTGAATGGTGTTATTTTGCATACACCCGGAGCAGAGGTTCAGAATATGACCCCTGAGAATGCTGAGCGGGCTTTGTACAGTGATATTTTAAATTTGAATGTTGCTCAGCAGGAATATCAGCAGTTATCCGGGTTTCTTGAAAAAGTTACCAATACATTTCAGGTGAAGGACTTGTTGCAGGATATTATACAGAATAGTCGTATTCGTGAAAATTTGATAGACCGCATCTGCGAAAATGAAGCTGTAAGTTTGCAACGTTATTTGTTAGAAAATCTTAACAATGAAGAGCTTGCAAGTCAAATGATTGAAGGCGTGAAAATGGTAAAAGATACTCTGACTGCATATCTTACTAAAGAGCGTTATACGCTACGCCCCCTTCATAATTTCTTTTTCACACGAGATGCTTCTATGGCGATTAATGAGAAAGTCTTAATCGGACGTATGGCCAATAAGGTCAGAGAAAGAGAATCTTTGATTATGCAGGCCATTTTTGATTTTCATCCGGGTTTTGCTAGTACAACCGTAAATCCTGTTGAGGATGAGTTGTTTAATGATAAAATTACGATTGAGGGCGGTGATATTTTAGTTGCCAGAGACGATGTATTAGTGATTGGCAACGGTTCCCGTACAACAACTCAGGGAATTGATTTTATCCTGAAACGGCTGCGTCAACGGAAAGAATCTATGCATATTATTGTTCAGGAATTGCCACAGACACCGGAATCTTTTATTCACCTAGATATGGTATTTACTTTTCTGGATATAGATAAATGCATGGTGTATGAGCCGGTTATCTTAAAGCCCAACAGATATCAGGTGATTCATATTGCTGTAACTAATGGAGTGGTTAAGATATCCGAAGAAGAAAATATATTAAAAGCACTTAATAAGCTCGGTATCGATCTTGAGCCGGCAATGTGTGGCGGTGTTGCAGACCCTTGGGTTCAGCAGCGTGAACAATGGCATAGCGGTGCAAATTTCTTTGCATTTGCTCCCGGCAAAGTGGTCGGTTACGAACGAAATGAATATACAATTGATGAATTAAATAAACACGGTTTTGATGTAATTAAAGCGAATGATGTAATTAAAGGGAAAAAACATCCTGATGATTATAAACGTTGTGTTGTTACATTGGAAGGATCTGAATTGCCGCGTGGCGGTGGTGGAGCTCGTTGTATGACTATGCCATTTAATCGTGATGATATTTCCTGGTAGAAAATTTAGTTAATAACTGATTTTTTTATTCTTCACCTTCTATTTCTTTTTCAGTTTTTAATAGATCCGCTTTTATGCGTTCTGAATCCTCGTTAATTGATAATCTTATGCCCGATAAGGCTTCTGTAATGCTTTCGTATAGCACTTTGTCATATGCCGATGTCCAGTCGAAACCGTAATATAATCCGATGCTTGCTTTTCCCGTTCCTCTGGCAATGTACTTCCCAATTAGGCGTCCTTTTAAATATAGAATTCGAATTTCCACATGCCTACCACCTTTAATTTATACACCTTCTAAATATTTCAAATAACATTTTATTGTTGCCAAATTAGTGCCAAAAGTGCTATTTTTTTAGCTTTGTCGCCAATTTGTTGCCACTTTCAAAAACACTAAGGCATTCATTAACAATGCCTTAGTGTTTTTCCATTACCCCATTGTGATCCCGGGAGGACTCGAACCCCCATCATAAGAACCGGAATCTTACATTCTATCCAGTTGAACTACGGGACCATTTATATTGCAAAAATACAATTTTTATTTGTAAACGAAATTAATTATCTTTAAAGGTTGAAAATTGTTCGAATATGTGTCGGATTGTTAGAGTGCTTATTATTGTATGTATTGCTTTCGGCTTTTCAAAGCCAATGAATGCTCAAAGTTCTGATGCCGGTTATGATTTGCTTTTTGCGGCTGATACGGGAAGTGTTAATCAAGCTCGTATTGCGTTGCTCGACGGTGCGCCGGTAAACTTTCGGTCGGTTGAGGGAGTTACTGCTCTTATGTTTGCCTCTGCAAATGGGCAGCTAGATGTCGTGCAATTTTTAATCGAGCAAAATGTAATCATTAACCTGAAACCGTATCAATCTAACGAAACTGCATTGTTTTCTGCCGTTGTCAATGGACATGCCGAAATTGCTGAGTTGTTAATTCTGCAAGGTGCGGAAATGAAAATTACCAACGAGTTTAAAAATAATTTACTCCATCTTGCGGCGCAGAATTATGTCTGGGAAATGGTAGATTTGCTGCTTTACTATGACATGGAAGTAGATGCTGAAGACGAGGACAATCGTACCCCGCTTCATCATGCTGCATTCTTCGGAATGGATGGAAATATTCGAATTTTACTCGGTTACGGAGCAAATATTAGCCATTTGGATGATGACGGAAATTCTGCGCTTCATATTGCTGCTATCAATGGATTTGTTGAAGCAGTGAAAGTGCTGGTGAAGGAGGAAAGCTTTATTGAACTAAAAAATGAGAAAGGATTTACTCCACTCGATCTTGCTTCTATGAAAGGGCATGCAGAGGTCGCAGCATATTTGCTGGATAATGGTGCTCAAATTAATGACAGTATTCATAAATCATTTAACACCTTAACCCTTGCACGTAAGAGCGGTAATAAGGAGCTGGTGGAGCTGCTTAAATCACATGGAGTAGAGCAAAATATGTATCCGTATTTTAACAGTATGAGTTTGGGAATGGGCCTTTCAACTAATTTTGATGATTCATTTATTACTGCTTCAGCAAGTATCCATGAAGATAAAACCAATATGGATTTTGAATTGCGTTTTGCAAGCCGTGTCAATGAATATCAAGTCATATTTGTTACCGATCCGAATTATTATGAATACTATTATGAAAATCGTTACTTGCTCGGTGTGGGTTTATTAAAAACCTTTGATTATTACAAACCGCTTTCAGGAGGTCGATACGGCGTTGTTTTGGGTGCCCATCATTATTTTTCTAAATCAACGGTTATTGGCGTAAGGACTCAACCTGTGCCTGATTTTTTTTCGGGATTTACCGGCGGATTATCCGTAAAATATGAAATGTTTAAATTTGGATTTAATTATGAGTACATGCCTGTCTCAATTGAAAATTACAGTCCACATCGCATGACAATTATTTTCAAAATATATTTAAATTTTGATAATGATTTGTATTATAATGTGCTGATATGAAGCCGGATGCGTTTAAAATATTGATGGTTTTAGGTGTCAGTACATTGCTGTTTCTATTGCTAACTCAATGCGAAATAGAACCAATCGATTATGAAAATATTGATTGTAATGATGATTGTTATGAAGTTGAGCCGGCCTATTCTTATTTGAAAATTGTTTTCTCTGAGGATATTTGTGATACGGTTGATATTACAGTGTTTCGGGGTTATGTGAATGAGTCCATGATTGAGTGGCAGGGATGGGCGACCAATTCACCATTATATTTGGATGCTACGCCTGTTAATAATTTTTATTCTGTCAAAGCAACCTATTTGACTGATACTGCATCTATAGGCGTAGTGGATGCTGAAAAGCTTGAAACACATTTGGTTAAGGGGGTATGTGAAAACAATTGCTACATTATTACCGGAGGGGTTTATGATGTCGAATTAAAATAAAAAATACTATATTTAGCAAATCAATAGGAGATAATTTTATTTTTAATAACCATTAAATATTTGTTTATGAGACGATTAATTAGCCTTTTTGTTACATTGGCTTTGATTTCATCTGTTTTTGGACAAACCCGGATACCACTCGGGGATTCAAAAACAGAAGTTAAAGTTAAGTCTGCAACTGAAACCAGTTTGCAACTTGAAACGAAATTGAAATCCTTACAATTTAATTCCATTTTAACGGATGAAGGGGAGTTTGAAAACTTAAATATTGGATCCCTTCAAAAGGATTACAGTATTAACCCGGGTTCTCCCGATTTACCTGTATATGCAGAGTTAATTGAGATTCCCTACGGGTCAGAAATTGTTGCAACAGTCATTGATTATGATGAAACAATTTATGACTTGAATGAGCTTGGATTGCAAAAAATTCAGCCATTTCAGCCATCTTATTCAAAAAGTACTGATCCGGAAAGCGTAGAATTTATCTATGACCAAGCTGTGTACTCAACTAATCAATGGATTGAACCCCAAATTCTTTCAACTGAATATCAAGGGGTAATGAGGGGAGTGCCTATTGCACAAATCGTTGTTCGACCATTTCGCTATAATCCGGTAACCAATCAATTGTCTGTTTTATCTAATATTAAGATAGATATTACTTTTGAAGGCGCTGATGTTATGCTTACGCAGGATCAAAAGAGTAAATACTACTCTCCGAATTTTAATTCTGTGTATAGCATGTTGTTAAATTATCAACCTCCGGCTAATAAAGACACGTTTACATCTTATCCTATTAAATATGTGATTGTTGCCGACCGTGCGTTTGAAACTACATTGCAACCATTTATTGAGTGGAAAACCAAATCAGGTTACAATGTAATTGAAGCTTATACCGATGTCCCTGCTGTAGGTTCAACAACAACAAGCATTCAATCCTATTTACAAGGATTGTATGATGCCGGAACCGCTGCTGATCCTGCTCCAACTTATGTGCTGATTGTTGGTGATCATGACGGAAATTACAATATCCCGGCCCATAGTGGAGAAACCGGTTCACACGTCACGGATGTGTATTACGGCTGTTATGATGGAGGTTCTGATAATATTCCAGATCTCTTTTTAGGTAGAATCTCAGCTAATACGACAACAGAATTACAAAATGTAATCGATAAAATTCTTCCTTACGAAATGTACACCATTCCTGACGGGACGTATCTTGACCGATGTATGCTTATTGCTGGTGTTGATGCAACATTTGCTCCAACGCACGGTGACGGAACAATCAGTTATGGTATTCGAGAATATTTTAATGAAGCACATGGTTTCTCTGATATCTATGCTTATTATTACTCATATACACAGGGTGATTATCATGTGATGAGTTCTAATGATGCCGGAGCTGCTTCTAATATTATAGACAAAATATCTGCCGGTGTGGGTTTTGCCAATTATACAGCGCACTGTATGCAATATGGTTGGGCTGATCCAGCCGTTGTGAATGATGATATAGCAGGATTGAATAATGTGGATGAATATGCTTTTATGATTGCGAACTGCTGCTTGTCATTTAAGTTTGATTATAACGATTACGATGCCTTTGGCGAACAACTTCTTTATGCTCAAGATAAAGGTGCTATTAACTATATTGGGACATCAAATAATTCGCTTTGGGATGAAGATGTATATTGGGGAATCGGATTAACTAGTATTGGTATTACTCAAGCCAATGTGCCGAATCACAATTTTAGCAATACCGGACAAGGAGCATACGATGGTGTCATGCATGAACACGGTGAGTCATTTGACGAATGGTTTTTTACCGGAGGACAAATGGTTTTTGCGGCGAATACTCAGGTTCAGGCGAGTACTTCAGGAAATAAACAATATTATTGGGAAATTTACCACAACTCAGGTGATCCTTCATTGATGCCATTTTTAACACAACCTGAGGCTATGACAGTTTCTTATTCCCAACCAATGATTGGAAATACAAGTTTAAGTGTAACTTGTGAACCCTATACTTATGTTGCAATTTCTCAAGATGGCGTGCTGCTCGATGCAAAATGGAGTGCTGCGAATAGCAGTGTAACATTAAGTTTCCCAGCTTTAACTGTAGATGATGCATCCATTGTTGCAACCAAGCAAGACAGAGTTCCACAAATCGATGATTTTACTCCAATTGCTGCTGACCCACCGGTTGCAGACTTTAGTGGAACACCAACTACAATTCTCGAAGGAGAATCTGTAACATTTACTGATTTGTCAAGTTCTCCGGCTGAATGGAGCTGGTCATTTGGCGATGGTGGAACTTCTACCGAACAAAACCCTACCTATACTTATAATTCCGCAGGAACTTATACAGTGAGTTTGACCGTAACAAATCCATTGGATTCTGACACACATACGAAAACAGATTACATTACAGTCAATCCAAATATTAATCCGCCAACATCTGATTTTGTCGCTGACCAAACAACTGTTACAATGGGAAGCACCGTGAGTTTTACTGACCAGTCTGCTAACTTACCAACATCATGGGAATGGACATTTGCTGGTGGTGATATTGCATCATCAACCGATCAGAATCCATCGGTTATGTATGATACTCCGGGAACATATACTGTTTCCTTGATGGCATCAAATAGTTATGGATCAGGAAATACAGAAACCAAAGTGGATTATATCACTGTTACATTGCCCGATTATTGTGATGCTGGTTCAGGTGATGATGGATATGAACATATTTCAAATGTTGAGTTAGGTAGCATAAATAATGATAGTGGTGCAAGTACCTATACCGATTTTACTGCAATTTCAACCGATGCTTTTGCCGGTGATGATTTAAATTTAAATGTTACAATAACAAATGGTTATGCTACTGACTTCTTAATGGTATGGGCTGATTGGAATAGAGATGGTGATTTTGTGGATGCAAATGAAGAAATTTGGACATCTGCACAAGGAACCGGGCCATATTCAACTACTATTACTGTCCCTGCCGGTACA
Source organism: uncultured Bacteroidales bacterium (assembly GCA_964407055.1). Classification (GTDB taxonomy): domain Bacteria; phylum Bacteroidota; class Bacteroidia; order Bacteroidales; family ML635J-15; genus JAQIBY01. Next base: position 6,899 of record CAYOUD010000072.1, read on the forward strand.
ACACCAGGTGATTTGCGTGTTAGATTGCGTTTGCAGGATGATGACTTTTCTCCGGTTTATGACGCATGTGGTTTTTCTGGTTATGGTGAGGTGGAAGACTACACAATTAATGTTCAATCTCCTGAAATTCCCCCTACTGCTAGTTTTTCTGCCAGTCCAACAAGTACATGTGATGGAATTGTTCAGTTTACTGATGCGTCTATGAATGCAGATACTTGGAGTTGGGATTTTGGTGATGGAAATACTTCCACAGCACAGAATCCTTTACATACTTATACAAGTAATAGCACTTATACAGTGGCGTTAACAGTAACAAATGCCTACGGAAATAATACGCATACCGAAACGAATTACATTGTGGTTGATATGCCGGTTGCGCCTAACGTAACAGATGCAGAAAACTGTGGCCCCGGAAATATGACATTAACAGCGAGTGGCTCCGGAACATTGAATTGGTATGATGCTCCAACTGGAGGAAACTTGATTACTACAGGTACAAACTTTATAAATTATTTTGATGTAACCACGTCTTATTTTGTTGAAAGTGAAGTGGCCGGAGGTACGTATTCTACCGGTAAATTTGATAATACCGGTGATGGCGGATTTTTTGGCAATGTTGATTTTGTGCATGGATTAATATTTGATGCTTACACTGAGTTTACAATAAATAGCGTAAAAGTTTATGCTGATGGAGCCAAAGATCGTGTGATTAATTTGAAAAATGAGTCAGGTACAGTTGTCGAGACACGTACAATTTCAGTTTCTGATGGAGAAAGTCGTATTGTCTTAAATATTACAGTTCCTGCCGGTGTTAATTATATACTTGAATGTGATGGTGATGCAGATTTATTTCGCAATAGTACAGGCGCATCTTATCCGTATGAGATAACAGATGTGCTCAGTATTCATTATAACACTGCTGATGATGTGAATTATTATTACTTTTTCTATGACTGGGAAATTTCTGAAGGCTCATGTTTGAGCGCCAGAGAACAAGTTACTGCTACTGTTCATGTTTTGCCAACCGTTGATTTGGGTGCAGATCAAACAATTTGTGAAACAGATGATTTCACATTTGATGCCGGTGCAGGATTTTCAGATTATGCATGGTCAAATGCCTCAAACAACCAAAGCATTACAGTAAGTACTGCGAATGTTTATTCAGCGACTGTAACCGACGCAAATGGGTGTGAAGCTGAAGATGCAGTTGAATTATTTGTTGATGCAATGCCGACAATTGCAATTGATGCTGTTGGTGATTTGTGTGAAAATGATGCTGCTGTTACACTTAGCGCAACGCCTGCTGGCGGAAGCTGGTCTGGTACAAGCGTGAGTGGTAATCAGTTTGATCCAAGTACTGGTTCAGATGATTATACAATTACTTACGAAGTGACTAACGGAGAGTGTGTTGCGACAGATAATATTACCATTCATGTGGATGCAATGCCGAATATTACCATTACTGATCCTGGTGCTTTCTGCTCAGGAGATGCTGTACATACCTTAAGTGCAACACCAACAGGTGGAACATGGTCTGGTGATGGCGTAACTGGTAATCAGTTCGATCCTGTTGCTGCCGGAATTGGTTCTCATATTATAACCTACGAAGTGGATAATGGCGTTTGTACTGCAACAGACGATATTACGCTTTATGTTTCTGACGGATACGATGCTACAATTAATCCCGTATCTGATTTATGCGAAGCAGACGCTCCAATTACATTAACTGCTGCCGATGCAGGTGGAGCATGGTCTGGTGATGGTGTTGTTGGTGATACATTTGACCCAGCTACAGCCGGAGACGGTAATCATGTTGTGACATATACGATTGCAGGTTCTTGTGGTGATTCAGATCAAATTACCATTCATGT
>CAYOUD010000072.1:8869-12600 GCA_964407055.1 uncultured Bacteroidales bacterium
TGACATATACGATTGCAGGTTCTTGTGGTGATTCAGATCAAATTACCATTCATGTGGATGCAATGCCGAATATTACCATTACTGATCCTGGTGCTTTCTGCTCAGGAGATGCTGTACATACCTTAAGTGCAACACCAACAGGTGGAACATGGTCTGGTGATGGCGTAACTGGTAATCAGTTCGATCCTGTTGCTGCCGGAATTGGTTCTCATATTATAACCTACGAAGTGGATAATGGCGTTTGTACTGCAACAGACGATATTACGCTTTATGTTTCTGACGGATACGATGCTACAATTAATCCCGTATCTGATTTATGCGAAGCAGACGCTCCAATTACATTAACTGCTGCCGATGCAGGTGGAGCATGGTCTGGTGATGGTGTTGTTGGTGATACATTTGACCCAGCTACAGCCGGAGACGGTAATCATGTTGTGACATATACGATTGCAGGTTCTTGTGGTGATTCAGATCAAATTACCATTCATGTTGATGCAATGCCGAATGCAAGCATTACTCATCCTGGTGATTTCTGTATCGGTGATGATCCTGTTGTATTAACTGCTGCTGAAACTGGTGGCTTGTGGTCTGGTGATGGTGTCGTTGGTGATACTTTTGATCCCTCTGCTGCCGGATTAGGCATTTATACAATTACTTATACCATTGAAAACGGAGTTTGCTCTGATTCAGATGATATTACTGTACTAGTAGGCGAAGCACCCGGAGTTACTGTGGATGTTACCAATGCAAGCAGTTCAACTGCTGACGATGGTGCTGCTACACTTAATATTATCGGAGGAATTAGCCCATATACCATTTTGTGGTCAACCGGTGATGAGGAGATGACTCTTGAAAACCTTGCAGCAGGAACTTACTCAGTGATGGTAACTGATGCAGCTGGGTGTAGCACGAACGTTCCGGTTCTGATTGATTTTACAAACAGCATTGCAGTACAGAGTTTGCAAATTAAATTGTATCCGAATCCTGCAAAAACAGAGTTGTTTATTGAAACCGATCCAAATATGGTAAGTCGTGTGGATTTAGTAAATATGCTTGGACAGAGCATAATGACAAGAGATATCGATGCAACTGTGACAGTTTTGGATGTGAGTGAATATGTTTCTGGAGTTTATTTCGTAAGGATTTATGCTTTGGACGGAGAACAGCATATTAGCCGCATCGTGATTGACTAACAATTGCTTGAATTAATGTAAAAAAGCGGGTGAGTAATCATCCGCTTTTTTTTTGTTTTGTGTGTCACAATAACGTCCGAGACAAACACATCTGATTATCATGGATTTTTCCGGATTAAGATTGGGAATCTTGATCATGCAGAAGCATTTTGGAAAATCCTTGATTCAAAAACTGGGAATTTACTGACAAAACCCATTGGGCTTTAGCCCTGATAATAGCATTCCAAGATAATACACTGACGTTATTTCAGGTAATCATCAAAATAATCGGTGACTTTTTGCATAAGATGAATTCTGTCATAACCACCAACATTGTGTTCGGCTCTCGGATAGACAAAATAATCAATCGGGATTTGATTTTTGATGCATTCACGGACAAAAACCAGACTGTGTTGTTGAACAACCACCGGGTCAATGCCTCCGTGAATCATCAGTAATTTCCCTTCAAGGTTCTTGCATTGTTTTGCCAGATTGTTTGCTTCATATCCTTCCGGATTTTCATCAGGAGTGTCCATGTAGCGTTCGCCGTACATAATTTCGTAATATTTCCAATCAACAACAGGGCCGCCTGCAACTCCAACTTTAAAAACATCCGGATGGTTGAGCATCAGATTGGTTGTCATAAAACCGCCGAAGCTCCAGCCGTGAACTCCAATGCGTTCAGAATCGACATAATCTTTTGATTTTAAAAAGGCTATGCCTTCCATTTGGTCTTGCATTTCATATTCTCCGAGTTTACGATGGGTAATATTTTCAAAATCGGCACCACGATTTGCAGAGCCTCGATTGTCAAGGGTAAACATGACATATCCTTTTTGTGCCATTAAAAACTGCCAACCTCTTGCGCCTCCCATCCAGGAGTTGGTAACAAGCTGTGCATGTGGACCCCCGTAAGTGTAAACAACGGTAGGATATAGTGCGTTCGGGTCGAAATTTGGAGGCAAAATTAGGCGGTAATACAAATCGGTTATGCCGTCTGCAGCTTTAATAGTGCCAATTTCCATTTCCTCGATGTTGACTTCTGAAAGTGGATTTTCTGCAGTGAGTATGTTCCGTTTAAGTTTACCGCTGATGTCAATAATATCATAAGCATTTGGCACTTCTGTAGAGGAATAATTGTCAAGTATGTACTTTCCGTTGGATGATAAGCTGGTGGAATGCACGCCGGGAGTTTCTGTTAATTGCGTGATTTTCTCATCAGAAAGATTGAGTTTGTAAATGTGACGTTCAATCGGAGAGGCTTTGGTCCCCTGAAAAATGAGCTGGTCTGATTTTGGCGTAAATCCAATGAGTTCAGTTACTTCCCAATTCCCTGAAGTGAGTTGTTTTTTGAATTCCCCTTTTGTGTTGTATAAATAGAGGTGATTGTAACCGTCACGGGGTGATTGATAAATGAACTCAGTTGAGGAGCCGGGCACAAATTTGACCGGATGTTGTGGTTCTACATATTTGTCATGTTTTTCGTCAAAGAGAGTGCGCACAAATGCTCCGTCTTCGGCACGGTACATATTCATTTGCATATGATTTTGTGCCCGATTTAAAACAGCAATTATTATGTGCTCACTGTCCGGTGTCCAACTGATATTGGTGAGGTATTGCTCCGGATCACCTTTAGTTTCTACTTTAATTTCAGTATTACTGATTAAATCGTAAATCATTAAAATGGACTCTTCGCTTTTCATGCCGGCCATTGGATATTTTGTGTTATCGACCGTTGCAACTCTACTTCGGATATCTACAAGTGGATAATCAGAAACCATGGATTCATCTTTCAAATAATATGCCATTTTTTTTGAGTCAGGAGACCAGAATGTTCCTTTGTCGATGCCAAATTCATTTCGGGCAATGGTTTGACCGGCAGTTAAATTCTGATCACGATTATTGGTGATTTGTGTGAGATTTTCACTGTTTATAACTGCCAGATTTTTTCCGTTTGTAAATGCTATGGTATGTTTGTCCGCAGATAAATCAGTGTTTTTTGCTGATTCGGGGAGCTTGATGCTTTTGATGAGTTGTTTGGCTTTCAAGTCAACTTGCAAGTAATAATTATTTGCATTCAGACTAATGGTTTTTTTATCAATCCATTTAACGGATGGGAATTGATTTGCAGCCGGAATGCCAGATGCATCCAGAATTTCGTTTAGTGTTTCGAGGTTTAAAATGCACTCGCTTTTATCAGAAGCAATGCTTTCTTGCATTAATCCTTCGGAAGATACATACGTGATATCCTTTGAATCTGGATGCCACTGCATGTTTCTCCGGTATTCCGGATAATACTGTCGCCACATTCCTACAACAGCATCTTCCATGCTTAAGTCTTTTTTCTGTGCGATGCTGTTAGGTGCGATTAATAAAAATGCCAAGAGGCAGGTTAGTGTAATTTGATAAAATCGTTTCATAAGCTTTTACATTGTTTTCATGACAAAGATAAGATTTGCAGGGAAACCATTGCTTTAAATTTTCTTAAGGCTTTTTCCTTCGATATTCTTTTTTCCTTCGACATTCGATATTCGATTGATCGACATTCAATATTCAAAA
>CAYOUD010000073.1:0-12505 GCA_964407055.1 uncultured Bacteroidales bacterium
ATTAGCCTGCATTATTCATGGAATTGTCTATGAAAAACGCTTAAAATCTTGATGCGAAAGAATTATTAGAAATCCCCTTAATATCTTCCTCTAATTCTTTTAAACTAACTTCTTTTTCAATGGCTTTTTGTTGTTGTTTAAATTTTTCATATTCTTCTCCTGACTTTTCCAATGCCATGTGATGACTAATTTTTCCAGCATGAGTAAGCAATTCCCGACCGTTCATTTTTAGTATTACATCCAAACGTTCAATCCAATCTCTCATATACATTGGTGTTTGTTGCTGTGCCATTGTTTCAGCAAATGCTAAATATTGCTCTACCAATAAACCAAGAAGTTTCATTTCATCTTCATTCAGATAATTTTTTGCTATGCTTACCTCGGCTTTCTCAATGGAAGCGACTTGTTTTTTGTCGTAAGAAAGCATTCCCATTAAGGGCAAACTGGCATCCACCCGTCTAAAAACCAGTTCTGCTGCCGTTTGTTGACTAATTGCCCATAGCAGTTTGTTTTGCACAATTTTAAAAAACTCAATGGTTTTTTCGTCTTTGGGATTATAATCTATACTGGTAGCATAAATGGCTTTGATTTTTTGGTAGAAAAATTTCTCCGAAAGACGTATTTCCCGAATACGGTTTTGCAGTTCGTTGAAGTAATTCATTGAGCTGCCCGACTTAAAGCGGTCATCATTCAGCGTAAACCCTTTAATAATGTACTCCTTTAACCGCTGTGTAGCCCAAATACGGAATTGCGTACCTTGTACTGATTTTACTCGGTAGCCAACCGAAATAATAACATCCAGATTATAGTTGTCGATTTCGCGCTCAACTTCTCGTGGTCCTTCGGTTTGAACTATCCGGAATTTCCGGACAGTTGAACTTTTATCCAGTTCGCCTTCTTGAAATAAATTACCGATATGCTCGCTGACAGTACGTTTGTCCTTTCCAAACAAAGTAGCCATTTGTGCTTGGGTAAGCCAAACTGTTTCTTCTTTCAATCGAACATCTATTTTGATGTTGCCGTCCGTGTTTTTGTATATGAGAATTTCGCTGTTCATAATGTTATATAAAAATGGGGAATCTCAATTTTCTTATTTTCAGTTTGCAAGCTGATGCAGCGAGAATTGATTGTTCAAATATTTTTTTGTTCTGATATAAATTCATAACTTTATGTTCCAGTTTCCAATTTGTTTCCCCAATACCTTTGATATTCCAGAGAAATCATAGCTTGTGATGGGATTTAAGCTGTTGATTAATGTTTCTCTGTCCGGATTTTCCCCAATATAATCCAAAATGCTACCAAGCAAAGCACGGGTAGCCGGAGGATATTTTTTTGACAACTTAATCATGCTGTTCAATTCGTTTGCACTTTGTTTTTTTACCAACTCTACGATTTGTTTGCTTGCATCGGCAATGCTTGTGTCCGGAATTTTTTTAATGCTACGCATGCAATCCAGAATTTGCAAAAGCGGGATGTTTTTTTCGGTAATGGTGTTTTTTTGCTTGATGAATTTAATGGTGTATATCCCACGTTTGAGAGATGGTCTTATTTCATTTCTTCCAATTTGAATGGCATTGCTGACTTGCGTGGTTAAACCTAACTGATTGTAAATGCTGTATCCCGTTAAATAGCCGATTGTTTTTTCTCCGCTGACAAACAAATCTTTTACGACTTGTTGTTGTGGTGGAGGGAGCTCTCCAAACGGACTTTGTTCTGCTTTGTAATACTTGCCTTTGCTCAGTTTTTTGATTTTGCCTTTTTGAACCAGACGATTCAGCGCTTTTATGATGGCTTCTTTGCTTTTCATCTCAGGGGTAAAATCCCCATAGGTGAATACATAGCCTTTGGGCAGCCGATTAATGGTATCTATAATAATATCAGTTGTTTTCATGATGTTACAATCTTTAGCAAAGATAATAAAATGTCCAGTTTATTATGAAAAAAACTGAACCTTTTTTGTTTAAGGCATTGAAAAGTTGTTGATAAATAACCGCTAAATTACATGGGGTATTGTAAAGGAAATGCTAACTTTGCAAAGTGAACAACGAGAACAAAGTAAAGTTAGCAGTTCCTCTGTATCCACCCGAGCAACTACACCTCGTGAAACTTTTTAAAATTATCAATTTTTGTGGGATCAATGTTGTTTAGTTTGCAACAGGCAAAAAAACTGTAGAACATGGCAGAGCGTTTTGCTCCTTCGTGTGAGCCGGCAAATAAGTGGTTTTTTCTTCCCAAAACGATTGAACGAATGCTATTTTTACCTCACTCTCACTCTGTACATCCCGCTTTTTGCTCCTAATTCTTCACAATATGCGTTTCGCTTTATATTTGTTTTGCGGCGCGTTTTCTGTTGTTTTCATCGAGTAGAATTTTGCGAAGGCGTAACGATTTTGGTGTGACTTCCATGTATTCATCTTTGCGGATGTATTCCATGTATTCTTCTAACGACATTTTTATTGCAGGAGCAAATAAAACTTTCACATCGGATCCGGATGCACGCATATTGGTCAGTTTTTTTGTTTTTATCAGGTTACATACAATGTCATCCTGACGAGTATTTTCACCAACCACCTGTCCGGTATAAACCTGCTCATTCGGGTTAACAAAAAACTTTCCTCTGTCTTGGAGTTTGTCCAATGCGTAAGCGATTACTGTGCCGGTTTCCTGTGATACCAAAGCACCTTGTCTGCGCAAAGCGATTTCGCCTTTCCATGGTTCAAATCCCACGAAACGATGTGCAACAATTGCTTCTCCTTCAGTTGCCGTTAAAATCGGATTGGTTAGCCCGATTAAACCGCGGGCAGGAATAGTAAATTCCAGAAAAGTTCTGCCATCTTCGGAGTGCATATCAGTCATTTCGCCCCTGCGACGATTCACAAGCTCAATTACTTTTCCTGCAAATGCATCCGGAACGTGAACTGTCAAGCTTTCTACCGGCTCGTGTTTTACGCCATCAATTTCACGAATAATGACTTGTGGTTGTCCAAGCTGAAATTCGTATCCTTCACGACGCATTGTTTCCACTAGAATCGAAAGATGGAGGATTCCGCGTCCAAAAACCAGTAATCTATCCGGAGAGTCGGTATCTTCAACTCTAAGTGCCAAGTTTCTTTCTGTTTCTTTGTACAAGCGGTCGCGGATATGTCTTGATGTGACGTAAATTCCTTCTTTTCCAAAAAACGGCGAATCGTTTATAGTAAAAAGCATGGACATAGTGGGTTCATCAATACGGATACGTTTCATGCTTTCCGGATAATCAAAATCGGATATTGTATCTCCGATATCGAAATCCTCAAGCCCCATGACGGCACATATTTCACCGGCTTCGAGTTTATGTTTTACCTTTTCTTTTCCCAATCCTTCAAAAGCATACAATTCTTTTACAAGTGACGGAATTTTCTTTCCATCGCGCATCATAACCAATACTTTCTGATTTGGTTCTATACTGCCGCGATGAATTCTTCCAACTGCTATTCTACCTTTATATGAAGAATAATCCAAAGATGAAATCTGCAACTGCAGCGTTCCTTCTCTTTTTATGGGAGCCGGAATATGCTCCAGAATTGTGTCCAATAAATAAGAGACATCAGTGGTTGGTTCATCATGCTTTGGTCCCATCCACCCTTCTTTTGAGGAACCATAAACAACCGGAAAATCCAGTTGATCTTCAGATGCGTCTAAGCTAAACATCAAATCGAAAACATCTTCGGCAATCTCTTCAGGACGACAATTGGGTTTGTCAACTTTATTGATAACCACGATGGGTTTGAGTTTTAATTCAATTGCTTTTTGCAAAACAAATCGCGTTTGCGGCATGGCACCTTCAAAGGCATCCACCAAAAGCAAAACTCCGTCTGCCATATTTAATACCCGCTCTACTTCACCACCGAAATCGGAGTGCCCCGGTGTATCAATAATGTTGATTTTTATGTCTTTGTAACGTACCGCGCAGTTTTTACTTAAAATTGTGATGCCTCGTTCACGCTCCAAATCATTTGAATCCATTATAAGGTCCTGAACATCTTCGTTTTCACGAAATAATTTAACCTGGCTCAGCATTCTGTCAACTAATGTAGTTTTTCCGTGGTCAACGTGGGCGATAATTGCAATATTTCTTAATTCCATTATTCTCTGTCTGTTTGCAAGCGAAAATTTCGCTCATTTTAAATCGGCTGCAAAGCTACTGCTATTTGTTGGATATCCAAGGCTGAAAATGTCAGTGTAACCCTTTTTTTTAAAAGGGTTACACTGACATCCGAAAGTTTTCAGAAAATTACAGAAAACATAGCTCTATCCCAGAGTTTTTAGTGCAAAACAAAGATTATCCAGAAAATAAGTCTTTCTCAAAGACTATTTCTTTTTGGACTGAAAGGGTAACTTTACGAACACCATCCCAGACCTCATTGCATACATAATTCAGCGATAGATAGTGATACAGGGAGAACCTGATTTTTTCTGATAAATTGGAAAAAGCAGCTACTTTTGGATGCTATTGAAAGGATTACTATTTAGGCGGGGGTTGTCAAATTTCAATTCGTTGAATATTGCTGATGGCCGATCATAACATGCAAATTTCCCGATTGCTCATTACACCGATTTGCAAATCGCATCAATTCCTTGTTTCAATTCATCTGTTTCACGGGCAATGTTAATCCGAATGTAATTTGCGTAAGTTTCTCCGAAATGCACACCCGGAATTACGGCTGTTTTTCGCTTGGCGTAAAGCGATTTTGCAAATTTAAGTCCATCTTTACAGTGATTGGGGAGTTTTGTCCAGATAAAATATCCTCCATGAATATCCGGAATGAGAAATCCGTTTGAATTTAAAGCGTTTACTGAATTCTGATAGTTTTCCTGCAATTGCAATCGTATCGATTCAATATATGCATTCGCCTCATTCGGTATCTCTAAGAAATTTGCCAAACTTTCCTGCAAAACAGAAGGACAGGACAAACCGGTATAATCGTGAATATCGCTAATGCGCTCAAAATGTGAGTGATGTGCAAAAAAGTAACCTAGACGCCATCCTGTAATACTGTATCGTTTAGAAAAACTATTGACATAAAATGTTTTGTCAGAAAAATATTTGAATGGATAATATGGTGCTTTCCCAAAGTGAAAAACATCATAGACGGCATCAATAATTAAATAGCAATTATGCTGATTGCATAGCCTTTGCAACAAATTAAAATCATTTTCAGACAATGCCTTTCCATAAGGATTTCCTGGCGAATTAACAAAAAACAGTTGTGGCTTATAGCTTTCAAAAAAATAAGTTAGCAGATCTGGCAAATCCGGATTCTCAATCGGAATGGATTCAAACTGGTCGCCGTAAATTCGTGGTAAATGCATATAAGATTCATACACTGGAGAAAAGGCTGCTGCCCTCAATCCATTGTTTCGCTTATGCAGATAAAGATACAAAAGTTGTATGGCTTCAGTTCCCCCAAGGGAAATCATAAAATCAAAATCCAGTGGTATTTTATTTTGATATTCAGCCGCAATATGTGCTCTGAGTTTTTGATTTCCTAGTCCGGGAGCATATTGATGTACGGGCTTGGAGCTTTGCTTTTCCAATTCATTCAGCAAGGCTTTTGGAGGCTGAAATCCAGGGATGCCTTGTGCGAGATTAATTCCGCCACTCGCTTTTACGAGATTCGAAAAATATGATATCCAAGACTGTTGCATGCTTTTTTTTACAAAATTACTTGAATTATCATGAAATGAAAATTTTGCCGAACACGCAATGTAAAGACACAAAAACCCGAGTCGCTTAACCCGGAAAGTTGAATACTAAGTACAGAGAAACGTATTAAATAAAATAAAAAAAAGGATTGCTCAATGAACAATCCTTCCCTATAATATCATGAATATGATTAGTATCTTCTTTCCTGAATTCTCGCTTTTTTACCTGTAAGTCCACGTAAGTAATAAATACGTGCACGACGAACTTTACCACGTTTTTCAACCTTGATTTTCTCGATAAACGGAGAATTATCAGGAAAAATACGCTCAGTTGCATAAGCACCAACTTGTTTTCTCACGGTAAAAGTACGTGTCATTCCTTCGCCACGACGCTGAATTACAGCACCACGAAATTCCTGAATACGTTCTTTTGAACCTTCTTTAATTTTATATGAAACTGTAATTGTATCTCCTGCGCTGAATTGAGGAAACTCACTTTCATTCCTGTATTCTTTTTCGACAACCTTCATTAAATTCATTGCTGTAATCTTTAAATTATTCCTTCATTTTTGGGCTTGCAATATTACGAATAATTTTTAAATCTATGCAACTTTTCTTAAAATTATTTTTCAGCAATTTGCCTGACATCAGTATAGTCTTAACAAAATAGCATAAAAATCAGTGTTCATCAAAGTTTACAAGGAATAACACAATTCAAAAAAAATCCTCATACTTTGTTATTAAAAAAAGACAGAAGCATAATGCCCCTGTCTTTTTTCAAAATTCATGAAACTATTTTTTTATTCTTTCATCTTAAATTGATCCCCAGTTTCTTCAATAATTTTGCGATACCACGCTTCACCATATCCGGGTTGCTCAAGCTTCGGATTCACATATTTGTAATTTTCTTTCGGCTCTGCTTTTTCTTTCACATTACCATCCATATATTTCACAAACAGTGATTCAAATAATCGTTGCCAGCGTTCTGTTGTTTGGTCGGCAGTTGAAACGGAATATTTTGTAGCCATCGCAATTGCCTCTTCAGGATTTTTTTCATACAAGCTTTTCAGCTTATCCTGCATTTCTACAGTTTCTTTAATAAAGCGTTTTTCCAGGCTTTGTTGTACTTCTCTTACATCAGGATAAATCAGATTATAGCGAGTATAAGTGAAGTTTGAAACCATATTGAAAACCCAAAATGCAGCATCGTAATTAAAGTCCATTAAGCTTCCAAAACCTTCAGCAAATGATTTTGGACTTTCTGTCATTCCACAATAAAACGGCACATAAACAGTTGTCGCAGCATCATCAACAGCAAACCAATTAATTCCACCAATAGGGTCGGGCATCCAGCTACGCATTTGCGCGACAAATGAAAATGCCGTTTGTTGGGTTGCAGTAGCACGTTCATTACAATACTGAACGCCATCAACCTCCCAAGTTAACGGACGCCAACGATATGGCTTTCCAAATGCACCTGCACCAATGTCATTGCTCATGTCAAGTTCTGTGCCTTCAAGATGGTTTCTCATGTTTTCCATCACAGTATAAACATCAACTTTTTCAGTAGGTTTTACCCATAATGGCATGCGATTGGTTGCATATCCATTTTCATCATGCTCAATATTTCCTTTTGCGTATTCCCAATGTTTTTCCATACCTTCGGTGATATCATTAAAGAAAGCCCACACACGCATTTCACAAAAGCGAGCGCCACCAAAATCGACAGGAGCATAAGTTTCAGAAAAACTAAAATCCTCATCTTTTCCTTCATAATAACCCATTTCACGTGCAAAGCTGATAATATCCTTAGAATGGAAAGTTGTTTGTTTCGGGTTATCCCAATTGTTTTTTTTTGCATTCGGAAATGTCATAATTCTGGCATGATTGGCATGTGCAGAGATATATCCGTCAGGAATCATGCGAGCAACCCATATGGCACCAGTCTTTCCGGGTCCATTACCAATCAATTCCATAATCCATACTTCATTGGCATCAGCAATTGAAAATGACTCACCGGAGCTGCAATATCCATACTCTGCAACCAATTCAGTCATCACTTTAATAGCCTCACGCGCTGTTTTCGCACGTTGGAGGGTTAAGTAAATCAAACTCCCGTAATCAATAATTCCAGTTGTATCACGCAATTCAGACCTGCCTCCGTAGGTGGTTTCACCAATTGCCAGCTGATGTTCGTTTACATTACCAACCACAGAATAAGTGTGCTCTACCTGAGCGATTTCACCGAGAAACTTTCCAGTATCCCACACGTAAACCTTCACCATTGTTCCTTTGCGATAATCTGCTGCCGGACGATAATACAATTCACCATACAACAAATGACTATCTGCAGCATAGCTAATCATTGTTGATCCGTCTTTTGACGCTCCTTTTGTCACTAAAAAATTCGTACATGCTGAGCCGACAGTATAACTACCAACTAAAAAACCAAGCATTAAAAATCTAAGCAATATCTTTTTCATATTTTCAAAATTAAATTTGACGCAAAATACAAAAAAAATCGTGCCAAAGAAGAGTTTTATAAAAATCTCATACTTTCTTAAATCAAACAAAAAAATATTTTACCTTCGTGTTTTCTTAAAATTATCAAGATTATGTTGCTAAATCAAATTGTCTGGAGCGTTGACCCCGTGATTTTCCAAATTGGAAGCTTCCAACTCAGATATTATTCATTATTATTCGCCCTCGGCTTTATTCTTGGATATATTATTGTAAAAAAATTATTTCAACGTGAAAACATTCCAATTAAGGAACTCGACAGCTTATTGATTTATGTGGTAGTTGGCGGATTGGCAGGCGCAAGAATCGGACACTGTTTATTTTACGACTGGGCGTATTTTAGTCAACACCTTCTGGAAATTATTTTACCGGTACGTTTTCAGCCCGAATTTCAATTTACGGGATTCCAGGGCTTGGCTAGTCACGGCGGTGCGATTGGAATTATCATTTCACTGATTTTATTTGTCAGAAAATCAAGTTTGAAAAATTATTTAAGAATTTTAGATTTTGTTGCAATACCGACCGCTTTAGCTGGTGGTTTAATTCGGCTCGGAAATTTGATGAATTCCGAAATTTACGGAAATGAAACTTCTCTACCTTGGGGATTTGTTTTTGTAAATAACGGGGACACTGTCGCATCGCATCCTACTCAGATTTATGAAGCGCTGGCATATTTTGCAATATTTGTTGCCCTTTTAGTGATTTACAACAAAAACTGGCAGAAAAAAAGGCATGGGTTCTACATCGGATTATTTTTAATTCTCGTCTTTGTTTTCCGCTTCCTAATTGAATTTATGAAACAACCGCAAGTTGCATTTGAAGAAAGTATGACGCTAAACATGGGGCAAATTCTTAGCATTCCATTTGTCATTATCGGTACAGGATTGCTCATTTACAGCTTACGCAAAAAAAATCCCGACTCGGCATCAGAATCGGGAAAAAACTAGTTTAAATCTTGTTTTCAAGCATTTTTAATAAGCGTTCTACACTCTCTTTTGGCGGTGATAATAGTGGTAGAGATGCCCTTACGCTTTCATACTCCGCTTCAATTTTTTCAGGCTGACAGAGTACCTGAAAATTTTCAAAACTGTCAATTAAAAATAAAAAAGTAGCGTTTTTACTCATTGGCATTTGGCTTTAGTGAAACAAATCATGTAAAAGAACAATAACATTTACATTTACATTTATGTAACGACAATCTTGTCAACTTATTTTGTAAATTCATTGTTTTTTCGTTATCAAACTTTAAATGATTTGATATAGCTTTGCAACGAATGAAATTTTTAGATAAAATACTGGAAACAAATCTGAATGCCATTCTGGTTACAGTAATCATTCATTTGGTGCTATTGCTTGTGTTTCTATTGGTACAACTTAAACCGCCACCGCAACAAAATGAGGCTATTATCATTATGGATCCCGAAAACCTCGAAGAAATGCAACGTTTCTTTGAAGCCGAAGAAGCCATTAAAGATGAAATGGAAAAACTCGCTGACGCACAGAATATTTCCCTTAAAGATATTCGTAATCTTTCCACAAACTCTAAACTCCCCGATAACAAAACCTGGGACAATGAATATGAGAAAATGAGTGCAGAAGCCTTGAAACAGCAATATGAAGATGCTTTACGAAAGGAAATGTATGGTGACGATTACGAAGAAATCAATCAAAAAATAAATGAAAACGCAGTAAGACAGGAATTCGATTTCAGTCCGACTGCAGATGAGCAAAAACAGGGAAATCAGGATTACTATTCTGGGCCGGCACTTGTGAAAGTTGAACTAGAAGATCAGGAACGTAAACATATTTTTATTGAGATTCCGGTATTTGTTTGCAAAGGTGCCGGAACTATTGTCGTTGAAATTGAAATTGATCAATACGGGAAAGTCAACAAAACAAAAGTAATAGAAGCTCAAGCATCGCAAGATTTAGATTGCATGACAAATGAAGCCGTCAGAGCAGCAGAAGCCAGTATTTTTGGAATTAAACCTGCCGAAAAATCCACAAAAGGAAAAATCACATACCAATTTATCCAACAGAATTAATCAGAAAATCAAGGATGTTTTTCCGAATCCTGCCAAAGCCTATGTACAATTAGAAATCGAAGGAATGGCTGCCGTTTCATACAAAATTATAGACTTAAATGGACGAACTCTACTTTCAGACAATATTTATGATACTCACCAACGCATAAATTTAGATAACATCCCGGCAGGTTCTTACTAAGGAATAATTTATCCTGAATCAGGTAAACCTCAATACTTCAAATTGATAAGAACAAATTGATTTATCATTTCGTACGATAATATGACGTGTGATTTGGTTTTGAGTCAAGGAAACAATCGAGCATTAATCCGTTCATCTAACTCAATGGATTAATTGTAAATAAAAGATTTTATTTCATCGATTTTATGGCCAAAACAAAATCTTCACGATAAATAATGCTAACTTTACGAGTTGACTAAATCAGGCAGGCTATGATAAAAGAAAATCTTATACGTTATTTTGAAAATGCGATTCGGGAAAATTGGGATAAAAAAGCACTATCTGATTATGGCAACGGGCATCTGACTTACGGAGAAACGGCAAATAACATTTTAAAAATACACAAACTTTTTGAAAGCAACGGAATTCAAAAAGGCGATAAAATCAGTTTAATCGGGAAAAATTCTGCCAATTGGGCAAGTGTTTATCTTGCAACAGTTTCATACGGAGCTGTAATCGTTCCCCTGCTTCAGGATTTCAAACCAACAGATATTTACAATCTCGTAAATCATTCTGAATCTAAACTTTTATTTGGTTCGCCTTTTATTTTGGAAACACTAGAGTTCAAGCAGTTTAAAAATTTGCAATGTATTTATAATCTGAATGATTTCAGTCTTAATCATGATTGTGACGGGAGTGGCAAAAAATTTCCGGAAGACCATCCTGAGATGAAAGAAGAAAATTTCAAGTTCCCAGAAATTTCGAATGACTCACTCGCTGCAATTTTATATACTTCAGGAACTAGCGGACAACCCAAAGGAGTAATGTTAAATCATAACAGTCTTGCTGTAAATTTAAGATATGCACGAGCTAACATGCCACTTGTTTCTGAAGACAGAATTGTATCATTCTTGCCATTGGCTCACTCCTACGGCTGCGCTTTTGAGTTCTTGTATCCCTTCAGCTTGGGATGTACAATTACATTCTTAGGAAAAATTCCTTCACCAAACATTGTCGTTCAGGCATTTAATGAGATAAAACCCCGCCTGATTCTGACGGTTCCATTGGTGATGGAGAAAATATACAAAAACAAAATTAAACCGGTACTCAATAAACCGGCAATCCGTATCATCATAAAAATTCCGATCCTCAATAAAATCATTTTCAATAAAGTTAGGAAATCGCTTGAAGATAGCTTCGGAAATAATTTCAAGGAAGTGGTTATCGGTGGAGCAAAACTCAATCGTGAAGTTGAAATTTTTCTGAAAAAAATCAAATTCAAATTTTCGGTAGGATATGGGATGACCGAGTGTGGCCCGCTTGTCGCTTATGACGGTTGGAAAACCACAAAAATTCATTCTACAGGAAAAGCAATTGATGCTTTGGAATTAAGAATTGATTCCCGTGACCCGCAGAATCGTGTCGGCGAAATTATGATGCGAGGGGAGAATGTTCTGTTGGGATATTATAAAAACCCTGAAATAACAGCTCAAACCATTGATGCAGAGGGTTGGATGCACAGCGGAGACCTCGGAATTATCGACAAAGATGGATATTTGTTTATCAAAGGTCGAAGCAAAAGCATGATACTTGGTGCTTCCGGTAAAAATATTTATCCTGAAGATATTGAATCGAAATTAAACAATTTGCCGCTTGTCAGCGAATGTCTAGTTGTCGGCAGAGACGCAAAAGTTGTTGCTATGGTTTATCCGGATCATGACAAACGGGAATTATTTGGAATCAAAGAAGATGAGCTCGAAGCCGCATTCGAAGATTACAAAAATGAAATAAATGAGGAGTTACCTGCTTACATGAATATCAGCAAAATCGAAATTCGTGAAAAAGAATTTGAAAAAACTCCGAAGAAAAGCATTAAGCGGTATTTGTATAAATAGAGGTTGGAGGTTAGAGGCCCCGACATGCGTCGGGATTGCTTCGTGTTGCATTTTTCAGTTCGCAAACTCCTGAAAAATGACACTCAGGGAATTTGAGGTTTCCGTCTTCACTGCGTTGCGCCGGACAAGTTCAGTTAGAGGGTTGGAGGTTGGAGGTTAGAGGTTAGAGGTTAGAGGTTAGAGGTTAGAGGTTAGAGGTT
>CAYOUD010000074.1:0-12129 GCA_964407055.1 uncultured Bacteroidales bacterium
ATGTTAGTATATTGATGCAAATACGCTTAATTTTGCGATGAATAATGCAGGTTAGGTTGGTTTAGCCCGAGAAATGTTTATCCACGATAAAGCAAAACAGATAAAAAACGATACGCAATAAGCTTATTTCGCAGAATCCGGTCGATACTCAGAGAAACTTTTATCAGAATACAGAATAATCACCTTTTCAACGCGCTTTTCGGAGCGAATCGCATAAGGTGCAACCGCTTCGTCGGATAAACGATTAGAAGCCTCAGAAAGCGGCTCAGTTACTTTTTCAACAGGCTCCTTAGCCGATGTCTGCACAATCGGTTTATCCACAGTAGAAAACAAATCCTGTTCCGGAGGCCTAGCAGTCGCACGTAAAGGCTGCTCCTCATTCTGAAATTTATACATATTCCCCTTGCCCTGCAGTAACCAATCAGGAGAAATACCAGGAAAACGATTCAGAATTTTGGTAATTAAATCAATACTGGGATTATTGCGCCCCGAAGTAATGTGCGAGATACTGGATGACTGTACACCGATTTCCTGAGCGAATTTCGCATTCGTCATTTCTTCTTCATGAATTATTGCAAGGATTCTGTCTTTCATAATTGTAAAATTTACGCTTTACAAATGTAATAAAATATTTGCTTACATCTGTAATGTTTTTAATTTACATTTGTAACCATTATCTATATTTACATTTGTATATTTACATGTTATTTTCAAATAAACCAACTGAATCAATTGCATAAATATGAATAAAAATTGATACGAATAATTCACTTCTATTTCGTTGATAATACAATGTTTTATAAAAGATATCATTTCAATAAACAATGATTATAACTACAAAGCATGAAGTAAAACAAATACCCAAGATAAATCCTAACAGATTGAATATTAAATGAATGAATCATTAATACAATGGCCAACTTAAAGCAATATCTCACAAGATGAGCTTAAATAACTGATTTACAGTCAATAAACCTAGCAATAATAAGCCAAAGTCAATAGGTTTACATGAAATATTTACAAATGACACAATATAATTAAATGTTTAGTTGTCTTGAGTAAGATTAAATTACTGACTGTAAGTATTATATAACCTCACTGATGAAGTGCCATTAAATATTACATTTGTAACCTTACTTTTTATTTATAAATGTAAATTTCATTAAAAACCCACTGTTTACATCTGTAACATCCTACTTTTTTACATGTGTACAATTGTAATGTTTACAATTGTACACATACAAGATGCTTATCTCCCCTCCCATGAACATTAAATTCAGAAAAGCACAATAGAAGGAAAATTCCAAATAATACAAAATGTGTTTCAGGATGATTGATAAAGAAAAAAGAACTAAAATGAATTTTACGGGTTAAAAAGCTAAATGCCTATAAATTGAATACTCAGTGAAGTACTGTCCATTTATGCGAAATAACGCACAGAAAATCCCTCTACAGCACTTAAAAACGCATTGCAAAAAGCTTAAAACCCAGCAATATTAAGGGATACAAAGAATAATTATTCCTTTTCTTCTCCAGTATCAGGATTAATTTTATGCTCAGGTTTAATAACAACACCAAGCGACTTCTTCCCATCGATTAAAACTTGAACCGGATTATCAAAGCGCACATGTCTCACAAAATCATTCTCATAAACAGCCGGCAAATCATTCAGGTAATCTAAATCATAAATTCCATAACCAATTCCCGGATTCACTGTAAAATACCCCACCTGAAACGATGTTAAATTCTGAAAAAAATGCGTACCCTGCGAAGGATCCACCCGATAATTACTTAAACCCGCCTCCACAATCAGCCGCGCCTGCGAAATCTGCGCCCATCTCACCGGAATTCCCAACCATGCGTCACTACTACCCCAACGACCGGGACCAGCCAGCATATAATATTTATCAGAATTCAGGAACTTTTCATTCAAATCACCAATAATCTCAGCCACTTTCATATTATTTGCCGGATCGAAATGCTCAGTTTTCACATAAACCAGATCCTGCAAATCATCAATAATCCCATTCCCCAAAGCAGAATCAGACTTAATCACACAATGGTCATCTTCAACAATCGACATATCGGCATTAATACTTTCCTGATTATCCACAATTGGTCTGATTTGAAGCACATTAAACACATTCTTAATTGCCTTACCCTTTCGATCCAAACTAATTGCAAACTCAATTTCCACCGGATTATTCATTTCTTTGTGCCCAATAGTCAGCAAATCGGAAATAATATCAGCCACTGGCAAATAATTATATTTCAATATATTCGCAAACGTAACAACCTTAGTTCCTTTTTCAGCAAGTCCATCCCGCAATGCATTATCATTATAATCAAAAGTAGAAACCACATGTTTGAGCGTACCATCCTTAACAGCCGAATTGATATGATCCTCAATAATATTAATACCATCATTCGTATGCGCCCTAAAGCTTTCTTTCCGCATATCCAGAGACATGAATTTCTTTTGCGTATCGCTCAAAGCCATGCCAGTATTACTTAACTGCAAAATTTTCTTAGGATGTTTTGGCGAAAAACGCAAACAAGTTCCACCATCTACAACATACTTACCGAGTCCAAACGCCAAATCCACAATGCCATCATTCGAATCCTCATCCTCAATCGGATAAAAATTAGTAGACCGCGCCACCCCGGAAATTGTTGGATAAAACCGATCCCCATACCGCTGACCGCAAACCTCCTGCAAAACAATACCCATTTTTTCCTCTTCGATAACATTTTTTGTAACATCCATATAAGCCTTGCTATCTTTAAAATAAGTTGAAGCATATACCGATTTAATCGCCTCAGCCAACATTTTCAAACTTGTATCCACATCATGGTCAGAAGGAATCATATAGGTCGAATAAATTCCTGCAAAAGGCTGATAATGGCTATCTTCCAACAAACTAGAAGAACGAATTGCAATGGGATTATTAACCACTTTGATAAATTTACGAAGATCCTCACACAACTCATCCGGCAACTCAGCCTTTACAAAACGATCAAGAATCTCATCATTTTCGAAATCTCCCAACGAAACATCAATGAGATCATTAAATTCCAAGAAATCATCAAATAATTCGGTAGTAATCACCAACGTACGAGGAATTGTAACCAAAATATCCTTATATCGATCAAACAACTCATTACGGCTAATCAGATTATCAATAAAAGCAAGACCACGCGCTTTTCCGCCAAGCGAACCATCACCGATACGAGTAAATTTGAGATACTCATCATAATTTTCCCGATAAAATTTAGCAATAATACCGCGACCTTTATTGTGTCTGTACCAAGCAATTGCATCATAAATATACTGTTTCACTTCTTTTGCTGACGAAAAATCATCAACTGTTGCCGATTGTAAAATATTTGCAATCGGGAAAAGTGCCCTAGCACGAAGCCACCTAGAGAACTGATTTAAAGCAGCATAATCAAGAATAATATTATCCGGAAGCTCATGAATATTTTCCTGTAAATCCTTTAAATTAGCAACACGAGAAACTTCCTGATGAGTTTCCGGATCCCTGAAAACAAAATCGCCAAAGGCAAAGTTTTCCATCACAAATGCCCTTAACTCATGAAGCAAAGTTTTTGAGTATTTATGAATAAAACTCAAGCCCATTTCCGTTGCCCGCACTTTATTCTGATTATTAGAAGACTGTAACAGCACAGGCATTAACGGATTTTTTTCCCGTATCATTTTCGCCAAATAAAAACCCGCATGCGGATCTTTTTCACCTTCACGCCAATATCGAATATCAGAAATTACACCCAGCAAATTCTTTTCATATTTTTCATACAAATGCCAGGCCTCCTCAAAAGTTGTTGCAAGCAAAATTTTCGGACGCCCCCGCATACGAATCATCCGTTGATGTTCATTCAAACCTTCCGTTGTCGTTTTTTTCGCCTGATTAATCAACACTTTATAAAGCGTTGGCAGATAAGCAGAATAATAGCGCACAGAATCCTCAACTAAAATAATGGTTTGCACCCCTACCTGATTCACATCGTATTCTGCATTACGCTTATCCTCAAGCAGTTTAATAATCGCCAACAGAATTGCAACATCCCCAAGCCAGGAAAACACATAATCAATCAACTTACTGTCTATTTTATCCAACCGATTTGACACCTCTCTAGAAAACGGCGTTAACACGACAATCGGAATAGTAGGATATTTATCCTTTATCAATTTTGACAAATCAAACGGATCCATATCCTCCACACTGAGCATATTAATTACAAGATTGATTTTTTCTTGCTTTAAAGCAGCAATTGCTTGCTTTGCAGTAGAAACCTGAATAATTTCCGGAGGATACCGTAAGTTTAATGATACATATTCTGTAAATAATTGCTCATCAATCCGACCATCTTCTTCCAAAATAAAAGCATCATAACGACTGCAAATCAGCATGATTTTATAAATACGTTTACTCATCAGCTTATCAAAAGCTGTTTCTGTAAAATGGAAATTCTGAAAATGATGATATAAAAAACTTTTCATTGATTTTTGTTTTGTCTCTATGCAAAAATAAAAGGCTTTTTTGCCATTCCAACAAATACTGAAAGAATATTTTCACCAGAGACAAAGAAAAGCCACCTAATTAGCCACATCATAAAACACAGTAAAAGCACTGATAACATAACGAAGCAAACAATTTTCATAAGTATATTCAATACCCGTATTAAAAAAAATAATTTTTGAAACAACTATTTGAGGATATCATACGTCATATTATTATAGAAGTAAAAAATTATGCTGAATCGAAATCCATATTCAAGCAAAACGATGACATATCATAAATCATCGGCTTATCATCATCATATTAGCTTGTTAGATCAAGCGAAGCAATCCACTTTTGCAAATGTGATTGATATTAGCAATACTTCAAAATTTGTGGCAGAAAAGGCTATCGTTTTGTTGCATTTAAACCAAAACATTTTCCCCGAAGACTTTAAAATTACTGATTGTAAAGCTAAAGTTGATGCACAGGTTTATCCCAACGGGATTATACAACTTAATTTTGATCAACTGAACCTAAGTCCCGGTGAAACTACACAGTGCACTTATCGACTTAACCTATCAAAGACGGAAATCGACAAAGCAGAGCTCGTTAAAAAAACCTATTTATTCTTTTTTCAGTAAAACGTTACAATCTCCGATTTTACAATAAATTTACATTATCATGACATAGATTTACTCAATTTTTGTACCTTCATGGCAAAATTAGAATATGAAAGCACGTGCAAAAATAGTAGCATCCATAGGACCGGCGTCAACAGACAGGAAAATTTTAAAATTAATGGTAGAAGCCGGGATGAATGTCATTCGTTTGAATTTTTCACACGGAGACTACGCTGAACAAGAATCCAGAATTGATTTAATTCGAAGCATACAAAATGAATTGAATGTTAATTTGGCAATCATCGGAGATTTATCCGGACCAAAACTCAGATTAGGAGTTTTAGCGCAAGAAAAGATCAAGGTTTATGCCGGCGATAAGGTACAGTTTTACACCAAGGCCACCGAAATAGACGATTGTCAGCATGCCTTTGAGGTAAGTTATGAGCGTTTTGCCGAAGATGTGAATCCCGGAGATCGTATTCTTATCGACGACGGAAAAATCAAGCTTGAAGCCATAGAAACAGACGGAAAAACAAAAGTTTCAGCAAAAGTTATTTACGGCGGTGATGTAAGCTCTCGGAAAGGAATTAATCTGCCCGACAGCAGATTGTCCATGCCAAGTTTAACCGACAAAGACAAGCAAGACGTTTTATTTGCCATAGAACATAAATTTGACTGGCTGGCTCTATCCTTTGTTCGCAAGCCCGAAGATATTGTTTGCCTCCGCGAATACGTTGAATCATTTTACGGAACGCAGGGTCTCATTGCGAAAATTGAAAAACCGGAAGCCGTAAAAAACATTGACCAAATTATTGAAGTCTCTGACGGCATCATGGTTGCCCGTGGAGATTTAGGCGTTGAAGTCGATTTCACTAAAGTCCCGATAATACAGAAAAGCATTGTTTCAAAATGTGTAAATCAGGCAAAACCTGTAATTATTGCAACGCAGATGCTAGACTCCATGATTTACAATTTCCGTCCGACCAGAGCTGAAGCCAACGACGTAGCCAATGCTGTGATGGATTTAGCAGATGCCGTAATGTTGAGCGGAGAAACGGCTATCGGGATATATCCAGTTGAAAGTGTTAACAGCATGCAGGAAATCATCAATTACACCGAAGAAGCAGGTGTCCTGTTTAACCGAAATCATCCGCCTCACGACATAAATGAACAATTTATTCCAGATTCAGTATGTTACAACGCCTTTAAGATGGCCCAACAAACCGATGCCAAAGCAATTATTCCGTTCACGTACTCAGGGCATACAGCCTACCGCATATCAAGTCATCGACCGAAAGCATCTATATACGCATTTACCTACAACAAGCCGCTGATGAAGCGGCTACCATTAGTATGGGGGATTAGCACCTATTATTTCCCGGTATTTAATGACATTGATAGAGCCATTGCATACTCCATTGATGTGTTGAAAAAGGAAGGACTCCTGACAAGCGGAGATGTAGTTATTCATGTTGGCAGTACGCCACTAACAGCTAAAGCAGAAACCAATATGATAAAATTGAGTATTGTGAGTTAACTTGTAATGATATAAGCAAACTATTCTGTTATTAAAATTATTCAATTAAAACCAGATATTATTACTAATTTCAAGGAATAAAGACAAAGAGTGTTATTATGAAAAATAAATATGTTGATTTTATTGCTAATGATCATTTCCTAAAATGTATTGAAACCCTTTATTGCTCATATTTGAAAGCAAAAGAAAAAATATCAAAAAATAAATTTTACAACAATAAAATCGATACGATAAAATTAACATTTGACACAAAATTCAATATGATTGATGAAGAAAGCATCATTGGAACTGAAATTTTGCGACAAATTGATAAATCTATCAATAATTCAATCGGCACGTTTCACGAACAAATATTAGGCGGCATTGAAGGTTTTGAAATAGGGAATCTAAGTGGATTTGATATAAAAGCTGAAGACGAAACACTTTTTGCAGATATAAAAAACAAGCATAACACAATGAATAGCAGTTCTGCTGAGGCATTATTTCAAAAACTATCAAGATATGCCGATGACTACAAAAAAGCAAAATGTTATTGGGTTCAAATTTTAGCCAAAGGGAGTTTTATCGAGCATTGGAAAGGCGAAATAAATGGTAAAGAATATAGTCACAGCAGAGTTTTTAAAATTTCAGGAGACCAGTTTTATGCATTACTTACCAGGAGGCAAAACGCATTGTATGAATTGTACAAAGCCTTACCTGCTGCAATTAGCGACTATATGAATACAATTAAGCGTACAAAAAGTAGCAGTGCAAACTCAGCTTTATCTGAAATAATAGAAGAAACAGAATCAACAAATCGATCAATACTTGACCAAATAACATTCGAAAATTACAGTTATTATTTAGGTTTTGACAAACTATAGACACCATTTAAGAATTTAACCACAGAAAAGCCTAATTCTTGTCCCAAATTGACAGGAACAGCATTTCCAATTTGCTTATACTGCTGAGCTAAAGAACCTGCAAATTTCCAATCATCAGGGAAAGTTTGAATTCTGGCATATTCCCTAACCGTAAACGGACGAGTTTCATCGGGATGGCATCTTTCTGTTTGTTTTTGAGCAGGACTACAAGTAAGTGTTAATGATGGTTCATCCCATCCAATTCTCCTAGCCATTCCGGTTTTTCCCCCTCCAAGATAAAAACTACCGCCCATATACTCCTTTTGAAGCTCTAGGGGTAAGTCACGCCAATATCCTTTCGGTGGAATCAGATCCAGCACTTTTCTTTTATATTCGGGGTATTTTGCTCCTTTCGAGTTTGGAACATCACAATCATATAGGTCTCCTTTTTTTAAAGCCTCTTTTAAATTGTATATTTTCCTAAAAGGTTTTGGATATTCAAACTCCACATTTATATCCTTTCTAATTCCAACTAGAATTAGTCGCTCTCTTTTTTGTGGAACGCGATAATTTACTGCTTTAAGCACTTTAACCGGCACAACTTTATATCCAATTTCATCAAGTATTGACATCATGCCTTGCAAGGTATTTCCTTTGTCATGACTCAATAATCCTCTTACATTCTCACCAATGCAAATTGGAGGATTAACTTCTTTAACAACTCGTGCAAATTCATAAAAAAGGGTGCCTCTTGCATCCTTTAATCCAAGCTTTTTACCTGCATAACTAAACGCTTGACACGGAAAACCTCCGGTTACAACATCTACCTTGTCCTTGTATGCTGTGGAATTAAAATCTCTGACATCACCTTCAAGCACATTCCATTTCGGTCTATTTATTCGCAAGGTTTCACAGGCATATTTATCAATCTCATTAAGCGCAACGCATTTTAAACCTGCCATTTCCAATCCAATTGCTAAGCCACCAGCCCCGGCAAATAGTTCTAAGATCGAATATTGATTTAACGGTTCAACATAATTTGATACTTTTTCTTCATTATCAATAATATCATCAAAAAGGCTACCTAAAAATGTTTGCACATCAGTTTTTCTATACACCCGGTAATTTGAAACCGGTTCACGAACAGCGTTTAGAATCCCTTTTTTGTCCCATCTTCGCAAAGTCTCTTTGCTTTTACCAATTAGCTCTGCTGCTTCAGATAATGTTAAATAGCTCTTCATATAACCACATTATTAAACCTTACACAATGGTTACAAATATAATATATTTATTTCAAAATAAAAAATAATTTTTTTAATGGGAAAAGCTAAAACTTCAATTTTAACTAAACAGCGAATCGACAAATGCTTTTTTATCAAAGAGTTGCAAATGCTCCTTTGCTTCTCCGACGCCAATATATTTTACAGGAACGTTAAACTGGTCTGATACACCAATGACAACACCACCTTTAGCAGTGCCGTCGAGTTTAGTTACTGCTAGGGCGTTTACTTCAGTAGCTTCAGTAAAATGTTTTGCCTGTTCAAATGCATTTTGCCCCGTAGAACCGTCAATAACCAGCAACACTTCATGTGGAGCATCTTCCACCACCTTTTTCATAACGCGCTTAATCTTTGACAATTCATTCATCAGATTTTGTTTATTATGAAGTCGTCCTGCAGTATCAATAATCACAACATCCACATTTGATTTAACCGCAGAACTAAGCGTATCGAAAGCAACAGAAGCCGGATCAGAACCCATTTTTTGTTTAACAATCGGAACATCCACGCGTTGCGACCAAATTTCCAACTGCTCAATTGCAGCAGCCCTAAAGGTATCAGCAGCTCCGAGAATAACTGATTTTCCGGCCTGTTTAAACTGATGCGCTAATTTTCCAATGGTCGTTGTTTTTCCAACACCATTCACTCCCACAACCATAATTACATAAGGCTTATCGGAATTTGGCAATTCCCAGTCTTTAAAATCAGGCGTTGTATTTTCAGCAAGCAATTCGGTAATTTCATCACGCAGAATTTGGTTCAATTCAGAAGTACCAAGATATTTATCACGTTTTACACGTTCTGCA
Source organism: uncultured Bacteroidales bacterium (assembly GCA_964407055.1). Lineage (GTDB taxonomy): Bacteria > Bacteroidota > Bacteroidia > Bacteroidales > ML635J-15 > JAQIBY01. Next base: position 9,609 of record CAYOUD010000074.1, read on the forward strand.
ATACGTCCAATAATTTTCAAGGTAGTATCTACCCCGACATCAGAAGTAATAAGCACCTCTTCCAAATCATCAAGCACTGAATCATCAATCCGACTACGTCCGGCAACAACCCGCCCAAGTTTTTTAAACACACTTTCTTTAGTGCGCTCGAGACCTTTATCCAGGTCTTCTTTTCCATTTTTATTGAACACGCCAAATAATGCCATATGCTAGGATGTTTGTTTTATACTTAAAATAAAAATGAGCACCACCTCCAAATAGAAGGGTGCTCAATAAAATATGTTAAAGGTGATTTATTTCTTTACGAAAAAATCTTTCACTTTATCACTATTTACCATGTCTTCTTTAAAGATGTAAGCACCGTTCTTTTTCGAACGTTCCATTTTAATCACCTTTGTGTACTCTTGTGATTTGCCTACTTTTAAACTTGCAACAGTTTTCTTAGCCATAACTCAACTTATTTAATTTCTTTATGAACAGTTACTTTTCTCAGGATTGGATTGTATTTCTTCTGTTCCATACGATCCGGAGTGTTTTTTCTGTTTTTAGTTGTAATATATCTTGATGTTCCCGGCATACCAGAATCTTTATGCTCAGTACACTCAAGGATTACTTGAACTCTGTCTCCTTTTGACTTTTTAGCCATAACTTGTGTCCTCCTTTAATACTTAGTAATATACCCTTTTTGTTTCGCTTCTTTGAGTGCTTTCGAAAGGCCCATTTTATTGATATTACGGACTCCTTTTGTTGACACTACTATGTTAACCCAACGATCCTCTTCTTCTAGAAAAAACTTACGTTTAGTAAGGTTTACGTTAAAACGACGTTTGGTATGCGCTCTTGAGTGAGAAACATTATTTCCCACCATCGCTTTTTTCCCGGTTATTTGACAAATTCTCGCCATTGTTTTAGCTGTTTCAGATTTGGAATGCAAAAGTCGCAATTTTTTTCTTAAGAACAAAGCCTTTTAACTAAAATTTATTTCACTTACTCACATTCAACTGTTAATAACCTATTTTTTAATAAGCTTATACAGCAAATGCATACCTGAATAAGCAGCTCTTTCTGTGTTCACACGGCGAATACTTCCGAACTGGAATTTCCTTGCAATTAACTGATTGTCAAGCGCAACGGCAATCCAGACAGTGCCGACAGGCTTCGCTTTACTCCCGCCACCCGGACCGGAAATTCCTGAAACTGCAATGGCACAATTTGTATGAAAGATATTTTTCACCTGAGTTGCCATTTTACGAACAGTTTCTTCACTCACTGCTCCAAATTTCTCCAAAACTGTTTCCGAGACAGATAATAAATGCTGTTTTACCTTATCACTGTACGCGATAATTCCACCTTCAAAAACCTCAGATGAACCGGGAATGGATGTTATCAAACTCCCAATTAAGCCACCGGTACAACTTTCAGCAACAGAAAGACTTAAGTTGTTTTGCTTCAAGAGTTGAAACAAGGCATTTTCAAGATTTTCTTCCTGTTCACTAAAGATAAGTTCAGGAATCACCTGTTTTAAACCGTCAACAGCCTTTTCTATGCTTTGCTTCCAACCGTCAATTGAAGTATCATATACCGATAAACGTATTTTAATACCTTTCGGAGACGGCAAAAATGCCAGTTTAAGATAGTTCGGCAATTGGGCTGCCCATGTGTTCAGTTTTTCTGAGAGAAAGGCTTCCGGCATTCCATAAGTCATGACGGTTTGATGAAAAACAGGAGTTAATTTAAAACGCTTTTCAATTTGCGGAAAAACGTTATGCTCCATGGCGTGCTTCATTTCGAAGGGCACTCCAGGCATAGAATACAACAAACGTCCCTCCTGTTTAAATTCCATAATTGGAGCCGTTCCTATATAATTCGGAATGACTGTGCAAGCCTCCGGCACCATCGCTTGATTATAATTGTTTTCATTCACTGAATATCCGCGCGATTCAACAAACTTTTTTATTTTCAACAAACTCTCCTCAGATAAAACAAGTTTAGTATTAAAATATGAACAAAGACTTTGCTTTGTGATATCGTCAGGAGTAGGTCCTAAGCCACCCGTCATCACAATAAAATCTGCCAATTTGAATCCTTCATCCAAAGCCTGATGAATTGCTTGCTCATCATCCCTGATGCTGATGGTTTTTTCAACCCTAATTCCCCGCTGATTAAACATTTTTCCGAGCCAAGCAGCATTCGTATCAATGGTTTGTCCAATGAGAATTTCATCTCCGATTGTAATAATAACAGCTTTCATTCATCAATTATTTCATTAAAAACACGGTTGTCCGGTAAACTATTTTAAAATTAATGTAATGCTTCAAATATCACGTCCACTTCAACTAAAACACTCATAATGCCCATGTCATATAGGCATCCTGTTAACCCGAAAAATTCACCGCAAATAGTTAGATGTTAACATAAGGTGCTGTTGGTTAATGCTTTAACTTGCTGCAACCCATTTTTCTATTATAATGCTTGCCATTATCTTTGCACATCTTCAAACCATCTAAACCCTTGAAATATA
>CAYOUD010000075.1:0-12119 GCA_964407055.1 uncultured Bacteroidales bacterium
TTGATTCACAATCGGTATTAATATCTAACTATTTGCGGTGAATTTTTCGGGTTAAATTGGTATAAAAAGGGAAAAGCTTCTCCGGAGAATAAATTCCAAAGAAGCTTTTCGTATTTTTTATTTTCTAATCAGTTAATCTTTCACGACTTTGTAATTGATTGTTTGATTATCAAGCACGAGTGAGACAATGTACAATCCGTCCCTTAAATCGCCAATGTCTAGCAGGAGTCGGTTGTGAGTAGAGTTATCCTCTTTCACTAGTCTTCCGGTGGCGTCGTACACTCTGACAGTATAGCTTTCTTCGAGGCGGCTGATATGGATATTCAGTTCACCGCTTGTTGGGTTCGGGAAGATAGTTATTCCGCCATCCACAAAGAGTTCTGCAGAATTGGAATAAACATCTCCACAAATTCCACGAATAATGCATGTATAAGTTCCTGCATCCTCCATCGCAATTCTACTGATGGAGAGTGTGTCATTTGTTGCGCCACTGATTTGTAAGGTATCAACTAGCTCTTGTCCGTTTTTCATCCACTGGAATTCAGTGAAATCGCCTTCAACTTCAACGATAAACATGATGGTATCACCTTGTATAACTGTTCTGGTTTGAGGTTGAGACAGGAGGAAAACTGATTCATAGCGGATAATTGTCATGGTGTCTGTGCTGACACAAGCTCCATTTTCAATCGTCCACACAAAATTATTATCACCTGCAACAAGCTCGTTAACATTTGTGTATGCCTGATTTGGATTGTCAATACTTGGTAAACTATCGGGCGTTGACCATATTCCTGTTCCGATGCCAACTGTTTCAGCGATAAGTGCTGAAGAATAATCATCACAAATCTCCATATCCGCACCTGCATTTGCAATAACCAGACTGTCTCGTGTAATGGTCATGTAATCAGTATCAATACAGGCGCCATTTGTCATTGTGAAACTAAATTCATTTTCTCCCAGTGCAATATTTGTAATGATTGCAATTGATTCCGTGAGGCTATTTGTATTATTGACATCTGCGCTTCCGTTTTCTAGTGCCCATGTTCCGTTATCATCACTTGGTAAAGTAATTTCATCTTCCTGACAAAGTGAAATATCAGGACCGGCATCGGCTTCCATAAAAACATCGCTTGTAATAATAATAGTATCTGTTGAAACGCAGCTGCCATTTGTGATTGTATAAATGAATATATTTTCGCCTTCATCAAGATTGGTAACTTCTGTTTCCGCATCTGTCGGATTCGTGATTACAGCATCTCCTGATTCAACTGTCCATAGTGCCATTCCCGGTGTGGGGTCATTTCCTGTCAAGGTGATAATTGAATCGCAAACGGCATAATCATCGGCTAAATCAGCGACAACTAAAATATCACGCGTAATTGTCAGATTGCTTGTTTCAGTACACGCTCCATTGACAACTGTCCATTGTAAAACAGTTTCACCTTCTGGTAAGTTTGAAATACTTGTTAAATTGGCACTTGTATCTGCAATTATACCTCCACCGCTGATAATGCTCCACCAAGCTGTAGCAGGTGTTGCGTTGTCGGCTGAGATATCGAGGAAATTGGTATCGCAGAGTGTTTGATCAGGCATAGTAACCGCCGGAATTACGGTGTCGCCTGTTACGGTAAGTTGTGCCGTTTCTGTGCAGAATCCGTTTGTCACATTCCATTGGAAGACATTATCGCCGGTTTGGAGATTACTGACGGTTGTTGTCATTTGAGTTGAGTCAGAAAAATCTGCATTTCCACTGATGAGCTCCCAGTATCCGGTGTACATAGGGGTGAGCGGCATGTCGGCTGAGATTTCCGTTTCAGTTCCACAAATACTAAAGTCTGCTTGGGTTTCAGCGAAAATTAACGTATCACGATAAATGATTACTGTATCCGTTGTGATACAAGATCCTGATTCAACAGACCAAATCAACACATTCTCTTCAGGTGCAAGATTTGAGATTATTGTTTGCGGGTTGTGTACATTTGCAAAGCTTCCGTTTCCGCTTCCGCTGAATAATGCCCATGTTCCAATTCCCGGGGCATTTACCTGAGCATTTAATTGCATCGCGTTGGTATGGCAGATTGTTGTGTCATTTCCTGCATCAGCCACAATTAATGTATCTGAAATAATTTCAATTTCATCATAGGTTTCACATGCACCGTTGGTTACTGTCCAGTGCAGAATGTTACTGCCGGCAATCAGGTTTGAAACTGAGGTTTGATAATTTGCCGGATCAGCAATTAGGCCTCCGCCTGTATAAACTGACCACATGCCAATGCCGGGAGCCGGATTTAGTGCATTTATTGTGGTATTATCTCCACAAATTTGTTGGTCGCTTCCTGCTTGTGCAGTAATGGTTGTATCGATATCGATAATCAGTGTGTCAGTGCTGATACAAGTTCCGTTGGTTACTTCCCAAACGAGTTGGTTTTCATCAACACCAAGCCCAGAAACCGTTGTTACATTTTGTATTGGTTGGGCAAAGGTTCCGCTTCCTGAAGCAACAGACCATATTCCCGTGCCTGGCTGTGGGTTTTCTGCTGTGATAACAGCGTGATAGATGTCACAAAGGTTGAGATCGGTTCCTGCATCGGCAATAATTAGAGAGTCTCTTTGAATCATGACTCTGTTAGATGAAACACAGGCTCCATTTGTGATTATCCATTCGAATTCATTTTGTCCATAATCAAGTCCGGAAACGAGCGTGTTAGGGTTTGTGTCGTCATCAAACACCCCGTTGCCTGAAATGACTGTCCACATTCCTGAGCCAGGCGCAGGGATGTTTGCCGTTAATGTTGTTGTGTCATCTTCACAGAAGATTTGATCCATACCTGCATCGGCAATAATTAAACTGTCGCGTGTGATTGTCATGTTATCTGAATCGCTACATGCTCCATTAACAACTGCCCAAGTAAATGAGTTTGTACCGTAATTGAGTGCAGTAATTTGCGTTGTTGGATCGTTGAAATCACCGGGAGTTCCGCTGTCATTTACAATCCAAGTACCGATACCGGGGGTAGCAGGGGTTGCATTCATCGTTGCAAAATCGATATCACAAATATCAATATCTGATCCGGCATTTGCTGTGATTACCGTATCTTGAGTAATGATAACCGTATCTGTTGTTATGCATGTGCCATTTGTTACCTCCCAAACAAATTCATTATCTCCAATTCCTAATCCAATGAGCGCAGAGCCCGGGTCGGTTGGGGCTCCAAAAGCTCCGGCACCGGAAATGCGATACCAAAAACCGGTTCCGCTGGTAGGAGTTGTCGCTGCCATTACTGCGTTATTAATTTCGCAAGTCTGTTGATCGGGTCCGGCATTTGCTAGTACGAGTTGATCGATGTTGAGTAGTACCGTATCAGAATAAACCATTCCACCTTCATTTTCCACCAAGCAGAAAATTGAGTCGCCATCCATACTGAAATCTACAGGTAAGATCAGTGTATCATTGGTTGCACCTGCAATGGGGTTATAAATTCCTGAATTTCCTTGAAACCACTGATACGTGATTGTTCCACCACCTGTTGCTTCAACTATAAATTCGGCATCTGCATTTTCGCAAACTGTTTGATCTACAGGTTGTGTAAGAATGGTCGGTGGTTCTGTTGACAGGTTTTTGTCAAATTTTGAAATAAATGCATCGCGGGTTGTGTTTGGTGTTCCATTAAAACTCTCGTTGTAAGCCCCGGTTGTTGTTGGATAATCACCTGAAGCAGTATATCCTGTAAAGAAAATCTGTCCAAATTCATTAATGATAATATCTTCTGCATAATCAAAGTCTATGCCTCCGACAAAGGTGGAAGCGGGGATGTCTGTTAAATCAGTATTGATTTTTGTAATAAAAACATCAATAGCTCCATTAAATACCGTATCATAAGATCCGTATGTTGCAGGGTAATCGGGGGAATATGTGTTTCCGGAAAGGAATAGAGATCCATCGATTCCCATTTCAATATTATATGCGTATTCCCAGGAGTTTCCACCGATGAATGTTGAACTTATTAATGAACTCATATCATCAGAAAACTTTGATACAAACACATCAACAGCATTATCGAATGTTTCGCCGTATGCTCCTGTTGTTGTTGGGTAATCGTCGGAAGCGGTTTGTCCAACGATATAAATATTATCAGAGGTATCTTGAAGCAAATCCGTCGCCCAGTCATAATATCCGCCACCGATAAAAGTTGAATTTATAAGCGTTGTCAAATCGTAATCCAAACGAAGCAAAAAGGCATCTTTATTCGAATTCTGTGTCATATCATATGCTCCGAGAGTTACCGGCCAGTCAAGTGAGACTGTGTATCCTGCTAATAGAATGTCACCATTATTGTCAAATTGTAGTGCATGAGCTTCATCTGCATTGCTACCTTCAATTAGTGTTGAGGCATGTAAGGTTGTGAGGTCTGAATCCAATCTGGAGACGAACGCAGCACTGAGTGTGCCGGCTCCGTCAAATGTATCGTCATATGCTCCGACTGTGGTAGGGTAGTCAGTTGATTTTGTATGTCCTGTAATAAAAATTTCATCATTTGTGTAATCAAACAATATGCGAGTGCAAATATCATTTCCATTTCCACCAAGATAGGTTGATGCGAGTAATGAACTCAAATCGTTTGATAGTTTACTGATGAACAAATCAGATTCACCTCCACTATGGGTGTTGTCATAGGCGCCCGGAGTTGTTGGGAAGTTGGCTGATTCGACAGTTCCACCGAGATAAACTTCTCCTGTAGCTGTGTCAATTGCAAGGCTGACACCTTCTTCGTAATTTGAACCACCGATAAATGTTGACACTTCCAATGTTGTAAGGAGCGTGTCAAATCGGCTAATGAATGCGTCAAAGCTACCACCATTGTAGGTTTCATCAAACACCCCTGTTGTTGTCGGGTAGTTAGATGACCAGGTAAAACCAGCCATAAATAATTTTCCGTTATTGTCTAAGGCCAAAGAAAGTCCGTTGTCATTACTGGTTCCGCCGATGAAACTTGATGCGAGAAGTGGATCAATAAACAATTCATAATTTGGATTATACTGACCAACGGAGAATCCGTATTGAAAGTTATCGTAAAGTTTGTATTCAACGGGGATGATGTGCTTTTCACCATCAATGTATTGAAATGCGATTGGTGCAGTAAATTGAATGCTGCCGAGTGCTGTTTCTACCTGCATTTGGTTTTCATTAACTGAAAGGGATTTGACGCCCTCCATTTCTACACGAATTTGTTGGTAGTCTGCATTCGGATGGACAGTGAATATTTTTTCAATATTATCTCGCTGCATTTTCAGTTGCAAATCAATGCCTTCATAAACTGATTCCATTATCACTGACTCGTAATTTGCTTTTTCAGAATGGGTGTCGAGTCCATTTTTAAACATATGGAATTTGCCAGTCTCACCGTTTTCTCCGAGGATTTCAGCTTGGTTTGCATTGACAAGCCGTTCAATAAATGCAAGACTGTTGCTTTGTTTTCTAAAAGAATTTGGCAAGGAATACACCATTTCGTTTTGTTCATTGACAAACAAATTTCCAAACCAAGTTTTTGCATAGAAGGATACCTCGTCTGGATATTCTCCTTGGTTTTCAAAGAAATACACCGTTTCTGATTTTACAAAGTTTTTGTCAGCTTTTGGTGTGTTTGTCTCAGAATCACTTTTGGCTTCAAGTTGTAAAGAAGCTCCAACAATTAATAATGCGATCAGTTGTAATATTCGTTTCATAGACAAATAGTTTTAAACCCTAAAAATACGTTAATATCTGATTTGTTTCAATATTTTTTTGAATAAATCAGTTTATTTTTGAAAAACGCTCTCTTTTAATACAATTTTACAAAAGATATTGTTGTAAAAAGATTTTTGATTATTCGTCATAAGACTCAATTGGATCACAAGTGCATATCAGATTTCTGTCACCGTATCCGTTATCAATTTTGCCAACATATGGCCAAAATTTATTTTCACGAATCCAATCCAAAGGAAATGCTGCCAATTCACGGTTGTATTTATGCTCCCATTTATTGCCAACACATTCTGCGGCAGTATGCGGTGAATTGATAACGGGGTTGTCTTCCATTGAGAATTTTCCTTCTTTAATCAAGTCCAGTTCTTTACGGATTTGAATCATGGCATCAACGAAACGGTCGAGTTCTTCTTTACTTTCACTTTCTGTGGGTTCAACCATAAGGGTTTCATGCACAGGGAATGAAAGGGTAGGAGCATGGAACCCGAAATCCATCAGTCGTCTTGCAACATCGCCCGCACCGACATGATACTCTGCTTGGTAATGTTGTAAATTTAAAATCATTTCATGCGCACATCGTCCGGTTTCACCGGTATAAAGCACATCATACCATCCTTCAAGTTTTTTTGCAATATAATTTGCATTGAGAATAGAAACTTCAGCAGATTTTTTGAGTCCGTTTCCACCCAGCATTTTAATGAATCCGTAAGTAATCGGGAGTATGCTTGCTGAGCCATATGGTGCAGCAGCAACCGCCTGGATTGCTTTTTCTCCTCCTGTTTTCACAACTTTATGTCCGGGAAGATAATCAGTCAGATGTTTTCCGACACCGACTGCTCCAATTCCGGGTCCTCCGCCTCCATGAGGAATTGCAAAGGTTTTATGTAAATTTAAATGGCAGACATCTGCGCCGATATTTCCGGGGCTTGTGAGTCCGAGCTGTGCATTCATATTGGCACCGTCCATATAAACTAATCCACCGTTGTCATGGATAATTTTAATCATTTCGCGAATTTGGCTTTCAAATACGCCATGTGTGGATGGATAGGTAACCATAAATGCAGCGAGTTTGTCTTTATGTTCTTCTGCTTTGCTGCGTAAATCGTCGATAGAGATGTTTCCGTTATCGTCGGTTTTTGTTACCACAACGTTCATCCCTGCCATTACTGCACTTGCCGGGTTTGTACCGTGTGCTGAGCCGGGAATCAAGCAAATATTACGATGTGATTCGCCTTTGTCTTTTTGATAAGCACGAATTAGCATTAAGCCGGTATGTTCGCCGCTTGCTCCTGAATTTGGTTGCAAACTTACGGCATCAAATCCTGTAATTTCAGCCAGGTCAGCTTGTAATTCACACATTATTTCCTGATATCCTTTCCATTGGTCGGCAGGTGAGAATGGGTGAATTCCGCCAAACTCATCCCATGATAATGGTAACATGGTGGTTGCAGGATTGAGTTTCATGGTACAGGAACCGAGAGGAATCATTGATTGATTCAATGCAATGTCGCGTTTTACCAATTTATGCATATAGCGCATCATTTCAGTTTCGCTATGATAGGAATTGAAAACTTTTTGCTGCAAGAAGTTGTCTTTTCTCAGCAATGATTTCGGAATGTTTGTTTTGGCTTCAAGCCCTTTGATGGTGATATTATGTTTATTATTTGCTTTTGCAAATATTGCGATGATATCGTTAAGGTCTTTAATTCCGACGCTTTCATCCATGCTAATGCTGACAATGTCATTTTCCTGATAATTCAGGTTAATTTGTTTGTCGGCAGCAATGCTTTGGATATCAATTTGTTGAATGCCATCGGGAAGTTGGAGGCGAATGGTGTCAAAGTAATTTTCATTAAGTTGTTGATAGCCGAGTTCGGAAATTGCATTGTCCAAAGCCTGTGCTTTTGCATGAATGGATTTTGCAATGTATTTTAATCCTTCCGGACCATGATAGACGGCATAAAAACCGGCCATATTTGCCAGTAATGCTTGTGCAGTACAGATATTGGATGTTGCACGTTCGCGTTTAATGTGTTGTTCGCGGGTTTGCAATGCCATTCTTAAGGCTTTGTTTCCGTGTTTGTCAACAGATACACCAATAATGCGTCCGGGTATGTTCCGTTTGTATTTTTCGGCAGTTGCCAGATATCCTGCATGTGGACCGCCAAATCCCATCGGGACACCGAATCGTTGTGTGTTCCCAACGACAACATCTGCACCCCAGTTGGCAGGTTTTTTCAGTAATACCATTGCCATGATATCAGCGACGGCAGTTACTAGCATTCCGTTATCATGCGCTTTGGTTGCAAACGCTTCATAATCCTGAATGGTTCCGTCAGCAGCGGGATATTGCAAAATTGCGCCAAAGAACATTTCACCCATTTCAATGCTTTTGTAATCACCCAACACGATTTCAACGCCAATGGGTTCTGCACGCATTTGAATGACATCCAAGGTTTGCGGAAAAATATTTTTGTCAACAAACAATTTGTTTTTTCCTGCTTTTACATCTTTTCTTGAGCGGGTGTCGAACATCAGCGACATGGCTTCAGCTGCAGCCGTTGCTTCATCGAGCAATGAGCTGTTTGCAATTTCCATTCCGCTGAGCTCAATGAGCATGGTTTGGAAATTTAGCAGTGCCTCTAGTCGTCCCTGTGAGATTTCTGCTTGATATGGAGTGTAGGAAGTGTACCATCCCGGATTTTCGAAAACATTTCGCTTAATAACAGAGGGTAAGTTTGTTCCGTAATATCCCATGCCAATGTAGGAGCGAAAAACTTTGTTTTTTAAAGCAATCGATTTGATATGATTCAAAAATTCCTGCTCAGAGATGCCCTCTTTGGTTAAGTCTAATTCCTTTTCCAATCGTATGGATTGTGGAATTGTTTCTTTGATTAGCTGATCCATGGATTCAACTCCAATGGTTTCTAACATTGACTTGATGTCGTTTTCACGAGGGCCGAGATGTCTGTTAATAAACTGGTCAGTATTCATAGTTTAAACATTTAAAATGATAAATAATATTCAAGGTAAAATTAATATTTTCCGGCAACAAAAAAACTAATTATTGTCAGGTTTAATTTTATTGTCAATACAACAAAAAAGTGGAGCTTTTGATTATTTTTTTTGCTTTTATAACATTGATGAGATGAATTAATAGAAAGTCCCTTATCTTTGTTTTAAATCAATCTGAATTATCATGAAATATTTCAAGCTACTTGTTCTTTTGATTATCTCGTTTTTGGGTGTGTCAACAGTTTTTAGCCAGACAGAAAGTGAGATTCGTTTATTGGATGGAAGATCTGTTTTGATATTGAAATATTCAGTGGATTACGATGCCAATATGTTTTATTATCAAACACAGAAGCCATCAGGGAAGTTGGTGACGCGAAGTGTGCTTTTAGAGGATGTGTTTTCGTACACTGATAGCTTAAACCAGGAGCAAATCGTGTATGCTCCGATTGATGAAGAACAAATGTCAGTTGAAGATATGAGTGCTTATGTACAGGGTTCAAATTTTGTGAGAACCGATTATCAGCCTTATCTGGCAATGGTAGGCGGGTTTTTTGTAAGTGGGGTCGGAGTGTTTGTGTTTAATAATCCAATCGTCGGGCTGAGTGTCCCAATTGTGTATAGCGCCAGTATGATTTTGGTTAAGCCTTCGCGTGATGAGTTTATTTTGGCTCATCCGGAATATGCTGATGATGAGGCTATGTTATACGGATATCAACGGGGCGGGAAAAATAAAGCGATTAAATATGGTGTCGTTGGTTCTGCCGGTGGTGCAATTTTGGGTTTGATTGTTAAGTCGGCTTCGAATGCAAGGATTTCTTTAGCGATGGGCTATGCGAAGGAAAGCGAAGTTCTCACTCGGGATGGCTCAATATAATATTTTCGTTGCGTTCCTCCGTCACTTACAAAAATATTGTTTCACTCATTTGGTGTTTGTTTTCGCCTTTGCATCAATTAAACACCAGTTCGTGTAATGATAGCCAAAGCGGAATGGCAGATTTTCGTTGCCTTCGCGCCGTGTATGTGCTTTAAGATTGTCCTGAGTTCTGGAGCTAAATAATCGAATTGGCCCAACATATTGCCCGTGAACAGTTAAATCCCAACCTTCGTCATAATCGTCGTAAGGAATTCCTGACGGGTCTGAAATAATTTGCGCTGCATGTTCTAGCATCAAATCCCTAATTTTGCTGAAAGGTGGTTTATGGCATAAGTAAGATGCTGCTTTGAGAAATACCGTATTCCCTGAAATATAATGCTCCAAAAATGGCGCAAGATTACCCGCTTCTATGCCTTTGTCCGATAAATCCAAACTCATGTAATATAGTTCTTTAATGCTGCTGTCTGCCGGATTTCTGTAAATAAAGGCGGCTGCATTATCAAAATTTTTATGGGTTTTGTGTGCAAACATATTTCCCGTTGTATCTGCCTGTAAAATGCCGTCATCATTAATTGCTACAGGGTAAATATTAACGATTTCGTATCCATGCGATTTCAAAAACAGTAAAATTAAGGGAATTGTGCCGTCGAGCAATTCAGCGCTGAGCTCGTCTTTCATGCTATATGTTCTGAAAAAACTGCATTTTAAGTTGAAATACAAGCTTTTTTCCATCGCTTCGAGCAAAGCCAGTCTTGTTGAATCGTCCATTTTTGAAAGGTCGGGAATACTGCCTACAGCCTCTAATGCAATCATCAAAGAAAACTTCGTATCAGGGAAAAAGCTGTTTAAATAATTAAAATCCGGACCGCTAAACGGGTAAAAGATGCTGTCTTTATATTCGATGTTTTCTTGTGTCCAATCAAAAACTTTGCCCAGTTCCTCGGTTTTAAAATTGTTCCATTGTGCTGTAAATCGTTTTGAAAATTGCTTCCATCCTGCCGATTGAAACTCCAGTCTTTCGGCTGCAAGGGAATCCGTCGGTGCAATTCCTGACAAGTATGTTGCGATGACATCAAATTCCGGATACGAAAAGCTGTCATACGTCATAATTTCCGATACTTCCTGCACAATTTTTAAAGGTTTTTTATTTGTTGTGTTTTCCGATGCCGCTTGTTTGCAAGCCGAGCAGGAAATAATGCATACACACAATGCAATGCTCCATGTTAAGAAAGTTTTATGCTTTATCATTTCTATGCAATTAGTTACGCAGCGAAAATATAAAAATTATCGAAGTTTTTTGAATAAATGATATGAATTCTAAAAATCGGTTTTCTAAGTTTATTATGAATGTTTTGGGCGGCATTTCACGCTACAGCCTATAGCTGACATGCGTAAACACAGCAATTGCAATGTCGGGAAAAGAGCTCCCCTGTCGCTTTTGCCCGTCAGCAATTGCTGTGTTTACGCCTGTCAGGCTGCCGGCTTCCCCGTGGCCGCGGGTTGTGCTATTTTCATGTATTCTGATAATTAATTTTAGAAATTGTATCTTCGTAAAAAATCCTAATTATGAAAATTGGTATTTGGCTTATTGGGTTTGGCTTGTTTTTTTTATCCTGCCAAAGTCCACAAACAAATAATGAGAAGCAGAAGGAGGGTAACACTGCGGATGAAATTTCTGTTACTGATGCTTATCCTTTGAGTATTTTACATGATACCGTTTTCGAATTAAGGAATGCGCGAAATTTCACAACAACGGTAGCAATCAAACTGCCCACAACAGATGCTGAAGCTTGCATTTTGCTTTTGCACGGTTGGAATTTGCCGGCCAACCAATGGTGCGACAGTACTGATTTTTGTGCTAAAGCTCTGGCGCAAGGTTATGCACTTGTTATTCCTGATTTGGAATTGTGTAACTATCCGATGGAAATTTATCCTGAGTGTTTGGAGCGATATCGTAAATATCCTGATTTACCGTGGATTATGGATACACTGATTCCTGAAATCTCCGAAAAAACGGGTTTATTGCAGCCCGGATTTCGAAATTTTGTTGCCGGAATATCTACCGGCGGGAGAGGAGCTACTTTGTTAGCCTATTATCAACCTGAATTGTTTACTGCATGTGCCACACTTTCTGGCGATTTTGATATCACGGTAATGCCTAATGAGTTTTTGTACGAGGCCTGGTTTGGCGCTTATGAGGAGTTTTCCGGGCGTTGGAAATCGGAATGCTTTGCTTACGATGCAGCAAATTATCGTGTTCCCATTTATATTGCGCACGGAAAAGCAGATGCCGTTTCTCCCCAGCAACAAAGCAGTGCAATGTATGATTCGCTGAAAAAACATCATCCGGAGCTTTTGGTTCGGGTGAATTTTCCTGATTCTGCGGCGCATAATTATGGCTTCTGGGCAGGCGAAACGGATGCAATGCTTGAGTTTTTTGGGGAGTTTTAACCCGAAAAATTCACCGCAAATAGTTAGATGTTAATA
>CAYOUD010000076.1:0-12040 GCA_964407055.1 uncultured Bacteroidales bacterium
CTTTTATTGAATTGTAAATACATTTTGCAAATATATACAATAGTTACTACAAAAAGCAAGAAATATACACCTAACCCTTATGAAACAAAGAAACATCAAAGTAAGTTCCGCTCTAGGCGATGATGCCTTATGAACCTACCAATGTATCCGAGCAATGCTTTATCAGTCATAGAGGTATATTCTGCGAATGCTTTATCAGTCATAAACTATTATTTTAGCACTTAGTGAATGATATATAATGTATTTTCATTAACAAAACAAATTCTGCGAATGATATTTCATCCATTACCCTCACAAATACACATTAGTGAATGATATATCATTCGTTCAACCTGTCAATTTGCAATATTATAAAACTTCATCTTTCATGTGCAGATGATTGTGTAAGCTTCCCCTCAATCCGGTTCACTTAAAATTAGATTGTGAATTTAATAAATCTGTTTCATAAGTGCAAAAGGAGCTTTATAATTTAACGCTTTGTGCAGGCTATCATGATTATAATGCATCACTCTTCTATCATCAGGCGGACTCGTTCTCACACTCAAAACTGTCGTTCCCCCTGTTTTTATAGTAAAAATCGACAAGAAGTCAAACAAGATATCCCAAACTTACGAAAGGATTTACTATTTTAGCCAAATCTTTCGAGTGATAATTTTATAAACTGGTGTGCTATGGAAAACTATTTCAAACAATTCAGAGAAGGGATTATTGGTATTAATCAGGAAATTGTAACTCCCGACCAAGAAAAAAAACGCATCATTTATGCTGACTGGATTGCAAGCGGAAGAAATTATCTACCGATTGAGTTACGCCTCCAAAATGAAATCATGCCCTTTGTTGCTAACACCCACACCGAAACAAGTGCCACGGGAAAAGCGATGACCTATGCTTATCATAAAGCAAAACGCATCATAAAAAAACATGTAAACGCA
Source organism: uncultured Bacteroidales bacterium (assembly GCA_964407055.1). Classification (GTDB taxonomy): domain Bacteria; phylum Bacteroidota; class Bacteroidia; order Bacteroidales; family ML635J-15; genus JAQIBY01. Next base: position 933 of record CAYOUD010000076.1, read on the forward strand.
AGCGAAAAAGATGTTTTAATTTCAAGCGGCTCCGGCATGACTCGGGTCATCAATAAATTACAACGCATACTGGGTCTCCGAGTTCATGAATCGTTTTTAGACTGCATTAACTTGTCCGAGGCTGAAAAACCGGTAGTTTTCATTACTCACATGGAGCATCATTCAAACCAAACCAGTTGGTTAGAAACGCTTGCCGAAGTGGTTGTTGTAGAGCCAAGTCCTGAAGGATGTGTTAGTTTAGAAAATTTTGAAAAAGCGATTACGAAATATCAACACAGAAAAACAAAAATTGCTGCAGTAACAGCCGCGTCCAATGTAACCGGACTCATTACACCTTATCATAAAATTGCTGCAATCATGCATCGTGCAGGCGGATATTGCTTTGTTGACTTTGCCTGTTCGGCACCTTATGTGAATATCGATATGCACCCTAAAAATCCGGAGGAATATCTGGATGCTATTTATTTTTCGCCACATAAATTTCTGGGAGGCCCCGGAGCAACTGGGATTCTAATATTTAATCAGGAATTGTATCATATTGAAATTCCTGATAATCCCGGAGGAGGCACGGTGGATTGGACAAATCCATGGGGCGAACACAAATACATTGAAAACATTGAAGCACGTGAAGATGGTGGAACACCCGCATTTTTGCAAACCATAAAAACAGCAATGGTCATTCAGCTAAAAGAAGCAATGGGCGTTGAAAACATTTTAAAGCGTGAAGAAGAACAGTTGGAGCTGATTTGGGATAAACTTGCAGCCATTCCCGGATTGCACATTCTGGCAGCAAATCACAAAAAACGACTGGGAGTCATTTCGTTTTATATTGAAAATCTGCATCATAATGAGATTGTCAAATTACTGAACGACAAATTTGGCATACAGTTGCGTGGAGGATGCTCTTGCGCAGGAACTTACGGACACTATTTGCTCAATGTAGCACCCGATATTTCGCATCGCATTACGGACAAAATCAATCACCACGATTTTTCAGAGAAACCCGGTTGGGTAAGACTTTCCTTGCATCCGACAATGACTAATGAAACGCTGGAATACATTGTCAACGCAATTCAAGAACTTACAGAAAAATATCCGGAATGGATAAAAGACTACAAACACGAAAAATCAACCTCCACAATAAAATTCCATGAGCCTGAAAAAGACGGGTTTATTTATCAAACCATAGATAAAATATTTGATAGTTCATTCAAAAAATAATTAAAAGCACAATTCTCAAAATATGTATTTCTTCGATTGTTCGAACAAATAAAGCCGTGATTTATAAATGCCTAATCACAATCTTTAGAAATCCGAGCGACCCACCAGCTTTATCCCGACAATTTCGGAAATCTATGCCAGGCTCAGGTTAAACTAAATCCTTCTCGCAGGCTATATACGATAAAACAGTTTTGAGTGTTTTCTGTGATAAATAAGCAACCTTGCCACACCCCGCATCTTATTCATTAAATTTGTTTCTTGAAAGAAAAGAATTAATAGAAGGCCCCTTAAGTTTTACTATTTTTGTACGAATGAGTCAGTCGCTGCAAAATATCGGTTTGCTTGCACATGTGGATGCAGGAAAAACAAGCATTACAGAAAATCTGCTGTTTCTTACCCAACACACGAAACAGCTCGGCGCTGTGGACAAAGGCACCACTGTAACCGACAGCATGCAGGTTGAAAAAGACCGTGGCATTTCGGTGCAAGCTGCGCAAACATCTATTGTGCTGAACAATCACAAAATCAATTTGGTGGACACCCCCGGACATGTTGATTTTTCTGCGGAACTGGAGCGAAGCATTCGTATTCTGGACGGTGCAGTCATCATTTTATCGGCAGTAGAAGGTGTACAAGCTCACACCATCAGCATTTGGAACGCCGTAAAATCCCTGCACATTCCCTGTCTGTTTTTCATCAATAAAATTGACAGAGCAGGAGCAGATACAGAATCTGTCATTCACAATCTGGAAAAAGAATTTGGTATTCAATGTCTGCCATTCCATGAGCTTGAGCATGAAGGAGTAGATAATGCAGGCATTCTATCCATATGGAATAAAAGCAATCAATCCGATGAAAATATCGAAAAACTTGCCGATACCGATGACGAATTACTTTCCGCATTTTTAGAAGGAAAAACTCCCAATTTTAATATCCTACAAGAAAAACTAAAAAACGCAGTACATCACAGGCAAATTTTTCCTGTTTTATGCGGAGCGGCAAAATACAGTCTTGGCATAGACGACCTGCTTTCAGCCATTCAAAACTATCTGCCCAAAGCCAAGCATGAAAACACGGGAAAATCAGCCGGAGGAATTGTCTTTAAAGTGAGTCATCATCCTCAACACGGACGCATAGCACATACCAGACTGTATCAGGGAAAACTCAGCATCAGAGATAAGATTTTGCATCATGGAAACACACTAAAAATCAATCAGCTATTCCAAAAAGTGGGGGCAATTAAGCAGACTGTTAATGATTTTTCATGCGGTGATATTGCCGGTATTTGCGGCTTACCGGATGCCATTCCGGGAGATATTATCGGAGAAAACACTCCTGATATGCCCGATGCACTCACTATGCACTCCCCCCTCCTAACGGCACAAGCAAAAGCCAAGGCAGAAAAAGATTATCCGGCACTTGCCAATGCCCTTGCAGAATTGAGTACTGAAGATCCCGCCTTGGATTTCGAGTGGTTGAAAGACGAACAAGAACTCCACATAAAAATCATGGGATGGATTCAAATTCAGATACTGCAATCTGTTTTGCAGAACCGCTTTGGCATATCGGCAAATTTTGAAAATCCCACGCTTATTTACAAAGAAACACCAGCATCCTCCGGCGAAGGATTTGTTCGATACTGGATGCCAAAACCATGCTGGGCAATTCTCAAATTCAAAATAGAACCTATGCCTCAGGGCAGCGGAGTGGTTTATGAATCAGTTATTTCTGTGGATGATGTGCATCTCAAATATCAAAACGAAGTAAAAAAAACCATTCCACAAGCACTAAAACAAGGCATTAAAGGCTGGGAAGTCACCGACATAAAAATCACTTTGATTGAAGGAGAAGACCATCCGGTGCATTCACGTCCCGGCGATTTCATTGTCGCCACACCAATGGGAATTATGGAAGGGCTGCAACAAACCGACACAACATTTCTAGAACCCATTTTAGATTTCCGCATCACTGGAGAGGAAAATTTATTGGGAAATATTGCCGGCGATATCACACAAATGCGGGGAGGTTTTTCTGCTCCTGAGATTGAAAACGGAAAATTTATTTTGAAAGGGAAGCTTCCTTTAGCATCCTCACTCGATTATCCGGTTAAACTGGCATCACGTTCCGGCGGAAAAGCATCCATCCACACAAACTTGTCGCATTATCAAGCCTGTGACGAAAATCTTGGCGTAAAAAGATCATATCGGGGAATTTCGCCGCTTGACACGGCAAAATACATCCTAAAAGCCAGAAAAGCATTGCAATAAAACAGATATTCTCATCGGAGCACAAGAAAAGATTGTATCTTGCGTTTGAAAACAAATCGAGCGCATTGAAAAAAGAACAAATCATCGGGGTATTGCTCTCCTTCTCACTGCTAATGGGCTGGACAAATGTTGCTTACGCACAATTTAACATGAATTATTTTGAGCAAGGCAGATATGAATTTGCACAAAAAAACTACACAGAAGCAATCAAACTGCTCACATATGCATTAGATCGTGACGATGACATCCCCGATGCCTGGTTTTATCGTGGCATCAGCAAATATTTTATCGGCGATAATATTGGAGCTAAAAAAGACTTCACAGCTTGTATCCAGCGAGCACCCTATCACAAAAATGCGCGCATTTATCGAGCAATCGTGCAAAATCGCATGCAAAATTTCGAATCAGCGTTTCGGGATTTTGACAAAGCATTGGAAATCGCACCAAACGACCCTTATATCTACATCCAAAGAGCCACAGCATATTTATACTTAAACCAATTCAAAAAAACCATTGCCGATTGCAACAAAGCCATTAAATTTTCCATAGATGAAATATCTGTTTACACCGTAAGAGGCGCTGCCTACGCCGAATTAGCGCAATTTGATTCTGCCATGCAGGATTTTGATTTTGTCCTAAAAAACGACCCGTCCAATCTTTTCACTCTCGTGCAAAAAGGACAAACTTATCTAAAAAAGGAAAATCCTGATTCTGCTATGATTAGCTTCAATCAGGTTCTTTCGGTAGATTCGAGTCACGCACTTGCGTTGTACCGCAGAGCGTTATTGCACTTTAACAATCAAGCCTACGATGCTGCATTAATGGATATTAATAAAATTCTAAAAGCCAATCCTGAAAATCACAGCGCCAGATTCACACGAGCCGTTATTTACAGCCAGTTAGAACAGGTTCCAAAAGCGATTGCAGATTACACTGAGATACTCAAAAAAAATCCGAATAATATTTTAACGCTTTACAACCGTGCCGGACTTTATGCCGCATCAAAAAACTGGAAAGCTGCAGAACAAGATTATTCAAAAGCAATTTCACGCTTTCCCGACTACGCCGATGCGTATCGTAACCGAAGCTTGGTTCGATTAAAGCTTGGAGATAAAGAAGCTGCCCAAAGAGACCAAATCATGGCAGAATCTATCAGTCAAATGAATGCGCTGAAATCGGATAAATTAAAATATGATCAATCAATAACACTACAAAAACTCACGAGTCTGAATTCTGATTTTTCAGGAGACTCAGAACAAGTACAAGATGCTGACATTCAATCTGAACCGGCATATATTTTCATTCCGAAGACAGTAAAAATCCCTAAAGCCTTTGTTGATGGATATCAATCGGAGAATTATCAACTGACAACTTTTGCCCTCACGAAAGCATATAGCTCCCTCCGACCCGACTATATTCAGCAAATGATTGATTCCTTATCTACAGAATTAAACAAACAAGTCAATCAAATTGGACACATTCAACGCGCCTGTCTTTACAGCATTCAAAATAATTTCAACAAGGCCATGGACGATTTCGAAACAGCTGAACAAATTAACGATAAAAATCCGCTTTTACATTTCAGCAAAGGAACAAGTTACCTATTGCTCGGCCAATTTCTAAACGAGCTGGATAACAGAAACAATACAATCATCGGAATTGATTCTGAATTTGAACCCGAGTCGGAATTAGAAAACACTAATCCGGACTTTGTCAAAGCAATTGAAGCCTTTAACCGTGCAATCCAACTGGATGAAAATTTCGCCTTTGCTTATTACAACCGAGCGATTACACATTGTTTAATGGGAAATCACCGAGCCGGAATTCAGGATTTTGGATACGCGATAAAACATCGCAAAAAATTCCCTGAAGCCTATTTTAACAGAGGGCTAACATTTATTTTTACCGGACAAAGTAAATATGGATGTGAGGATATGGGGAATGCCGGAGAACTCGGCAAAACAGAGGCATATTCGGTGATAAAAATCTATTGTAATTAGCCTCTATCTATTGACTCAGAACTTTGCTTTCCTACATGCGTTCCAGCGCTTAACCCGGAAAATTTATGCCATTCCCTTTGTGCAGATTTGAATCATCTAAACCCACAGTCATGTTTTTATATTCCAAAGGTTTTACCCGCATTATTCATACGATTCCCTTTGTGCAGATGCGAAGCGTTGAAACTTGCAGATAGATTACGGGGACTTCTAATCGTGCTTTTTTTTCTGACAAACATCCTGCAAGAATAGCTCTGAGACAGCGAAAATCACAATAATTATTACATTATTTTACTGATTATCTTTTACGTGAATTAGGTGCGGAAGTCAAAAAAAAAGCCCACTACAATTGCAGCAGGCTTTTACATTTTGTGTTAAAATCTTATTTACCAAGAATTGCATTCAAATCATCCTCAGTAGCAGGACGTTTTTCCAACACTTCATATTCGAATGTCAAATCTTTACCTGCTAATGGATGGTTGAAATCCACAATTACAGATTCGTCTTTAATTTCTTTCACCATTACTGGAATCGGACCCTCAGGACCCTGAGCCTGTAATTGCATACCTTGCTCTAGGTTCAGATCTTCAGGAAACTGAGTTTTCGGCACATCCTGAACAGCCTCTTCGTTCAGCGGACCGTAAGCCTTTTCAGCTTCAATAACAGCTTTCCGTTTATCACCAATAGTTGCTTCTTTTACATCAGTTTCCAAACCTGGAATCAACATGCCAACATCCAAAATAAATGCGAGTGGTTCACGCTGTAATGATGAATCAAATACAGACCCGTCAGCAAGTGAGCCGGTATAATGAATTTTTACAAAATCTTTTCCTTTGATATCAATATCCATAATAAAACATTTTTGGGAGATTCACTCCAACTAGTTAAAAATCAATTCTGCGACAAAAGTAGGAATTATCATCTGACTTACAAATCAAATATGGTTTTTTCAGATTAATTAATGAAATTTCAATTTTACCTGTATTTATCGTCTTATCATTTGCAGAAAACAACAACTCTATTTCGTAATTTGACTCGGATTTTATATCTTTATCTAAAATAAAAATTAAATAAGAATGGAAGATAAACTAAAGCAAGAAGTCATGCAGAAAGTCAATCTTTGGCTTGACGCAAATATCGATGATGCAAGCAAAGCAGAAATTCAAAGAATGATAGACTCCGATGAAAACATGCTCATCGAATCCTTTTACAAAGATATGGAATTCGGTACTGGCGGAATGCGCGGAATCATGGGAATTGGGCCCAATCGGATTAATAAATACACCATTGGAATGGCAACTCAGGGATTGGCAAATTATTTGAATAAGCTAAAACCCTTCGATAACAAAAAAGCAGCAATAGCCTATGATTGCAGAAACAACTCTGCTTTTTTTGCCCGTACTGCAGCAGAAATTCTGAGTGCTAATGATATCGAAGTTTTTCTCTTTGATGCTTTACGCCCGACACCCGAGCTATCATTTGCAATTCGCGAATTAAAATGTGACACAGGGATTGTCATTACAGCATCTCACAATCCCAAAGAATACAATGGATATAAAGTATATTGGGAAGATGGCGGACAAATTATTGCGCCCCATGACAAAGGCATTATTGATGAGGTACGAAAAATCACATCTCCGGCAGAAATTTCATTTAAATCCAATCCGGAAAAAATTCATGAAATTGGTACTAAAATTGATAAAAAGTATATTGATCGCATTAAAAATCTGAGTTTATCGCCGAAAGCCATTAAAAAACATGCCGATATGCCAATTATTTTCACTCCGATTCATGGCACAAGCCTAAAACTTGGTCCTGAAACGCTGCGGGCTTTTGGTTTTACTAACATCATAAACATTCCGGAGCAAGACATTCCCGACGGCAATTTCCCTACCGTTATTTCTCCAAATCCGGAGGAACCCGAATCCTTTACAATGGCACTGAAAAAAGCCCGGGAAACAAATGCTGAACTTGTGATGGGAACAGACCCCGATGGAGATCGTGTTGGTATCATTGTTCGAAAAAGCGACGGAGAGTATCAATTGCTAAACGGAAATCAAACGGCCACAATTCTCATCTATTATCTGCTCACAAAATGGAAAGCAGCAGGTAAAATTAAAGGAAAAGAATATATTGTTAAAACCATCGTAACGACTGAATTGCTGGGAGAAATTGCAGACAGTTTTGACGTAGAGAGTTTTGATACCCTAACGGGATTCAAATATATAGCAGCAAAAATTCGTGAACTCGAAGGACAAAAGCAATTTATCGGTGGCGGAGAAGAATCCTACGGATACCTTGTCGGTGATTTTGTGCGCGATAAAGATGCCATTATTTCATGTGCCATCATAGCCGAAGCGGCTGCATGGGCAAAAGAAAACAACAAAACACTTTGGGATGTATTGATGGATATTTACACCGAGTATTCATGCTTTCATGAGCATTTAATTTCGATAAAAAAAGAAGGAAAAGCCGGTGTCGAAGCCATCGATAAAATGATGGAAAATTTCCGCTATAATACGCCGGAAAGTTTTAACGGAAAGCGCATTTTAATGATTCATGATTTTGAAAAGCAACAGGCTGTTGACAAAATCAGTGATTTAAGATATAGTTTAACTTTACCTAAATCCAATGTCCTGCAATTCATACTGGAAGATGGCAGCAAAATTTCCATCCGCCCCAGCGGAACAGAGCCTAAAATCAAGTTTTACTTCTCTGTGCGTACCAAAATGAACAATCCGGCAGATTATCCGGAAAAACGGAAACACTTGGAGCAACAAATTGAAGGTTTAATCAACGCATTAAAAATTGACGCATGAAATCACACAGAAAAGAATTATGGTTTGATATTCCCGAACGCCGAATGTTGATAAATATTACACCTGCGGTTCAACAAGAACTGGAAAAATCAGGAATACAGGAAGGTTTATGTCTGGTGAACGCAATGCACATTACAGCCAGCGTTTTTATTAATGATGACGAATCAGGTTTACATCAGGATTTTGAGGATTGGTTAGAAAAACTGGCTCCCGAAAACCCACACAGCCAATATCGGCACAACACCTACGAAGACAATGGAGATGCACATTTGAAACGTACCATTATGGGTCGTGAAGTTGTAGTTGCCATTACTGACGGCAAATTGGATTTTGGTCCCTGGGAACGAATTTTTTACGGCGAATTTGACGGAAAACGCCAAAAACGGGTACTAGTGAAAATTATTGGAGAATAAAAAACATGCTATCTTTCGGGATAAATCGTCTGACAGGTTTACACATAATTACTTGCCTACCAACAAAAAAAGTATTAGCCTGCATTATTCATGGAATTCCCTTTTGTGCAAATTTGAATCATCTAAACCCACAGTCATATTTTTATATTTCAAGGGTTTAGACGATGCAAATACGCTTAATTTTGCGATGAATAATGCAGGCTAGGCAGGCGAATGCTTAAGGGGACTTCTAATAATTCTTTCGCATCAAGATTTTCATCGTTTTTCATAGACAATGAAATTTTTTGAAGCACTATCGGGATAATGCAATAAAATTTGACTGCGTTAAAAATTTTATAAATAGCTATGGCTATTCAGAAAAATTTGTTTCTTGAAAGAAAAGAATTAATAGAAGGCCCCTTAACACACAAATAAAAAACGGTATTGCAGGAGGTTAAGTGGAAAGCTGGGGCATAAACAGAATAAAACAACTAATTTTACACGCATGTAAGCAATAATGCCCTAAAAAAGATGAAAAGCCATGGAGATTTGTTGAATTCATAAATTTACATTAAGTTTACATCAACTTAACTAAATAAACGAATAACAAAATGCAATCAAATTTTCATATATTACTATATCAGCACTTTACAAAAAGCAAAGGAATAGATATAGTGGAAATAAATGCAATACAGTTGCGATTAGCAAGTAGTTAACTGCAATTTTGCGCGTACTATAAACCTAAAGATATAAATAAAAACATTTTGATAATGACAGCAGTAGAATTTTGGAACAAATATATAAATGAAGATATTTTAGAGATATTTGATATTACATATGATTTTTTTTCAAACGAATTGCCCAACGAATTTGTTGAAAATTATGATGTTGGCGAAGTAATACTCGAAACAAGAGGACATCATGAAACGGCAAAGGAATTTGACAAGGTGCTTAAATTTACAGAGCTACTTCAGGACAAACAACCAAAACTCTATGAAGAAAATTTTCAATATTTTGATGATTTTCTAATTGACTTTTATTGTTTCCAGAATGAGTCGATTAAGGTTGATATAGCATTCTCTAACTTCATAAAGAATCCTATTCAGGATTTTGACCAATATTTAATTTGCTTTAAGAAATTACTTTTCTATGGATACGCCAACATTTTAAATAAAGCAATAATACAAAACTATGAAAGAGTAAATACCTCAGATAAATTAATGGGAGGTGCTGGCTATGATTTAGCATTAGGTAAGTTTTATATTACATTGGAGGAGTTCTGTCAGAAAAATACTGATAGCGAGGGATTTAGCAAAGATGAATTTTTAGAAAAACTTGACGAGTATAATTTTGACTTTAATGAGAAGTTTTTACTAGCAGTTGAGACAGGGGTTTCTAGGTTGGTTCCCGAAGGAAATTCGGTGAATTTATTTATACACGACAGGAAGAATTATGTGATAACTCTTGAGATGTATTTTTTAAAATATATGCGTAACCGTAAATTTTCTTTTATATTAAGTGGCAGGTTATGGGATAAATTATTAGAGTTTTGGGAAGAAAGCAATAATAATAAGCAATGTAAGCCTAACGATTATTTCTTAATACATACCAATGAGTTTGAGAAATATCTTTCAATGTTATCAGGAGATATGTTTATTGATAATAAGTCGGAAATGATTGCCGTGCTTTGGGGTAGTGTTTACATTTACGAATTCTTAAAGTCAATCGAAATTATTGACCAAAAAACCTTTGATAAGCTTATAGATGTATCAAGAGTTTTAAAAGGTAAGGTTATTGGTCAATATACAAGCAGCTTGTGGAATTCTAACTTCGTTCACGTTTGGGAGAAACCTGATAGTATTTCAAGCATTGAATTTAACGAAGAAGAAAAGATTTTCAAAAAAAGTCTATTGTTTAAACATCAGAAATTTACAAGATTAAGAAGTGAAATATCTGAAGAATTGAATAAAATAGGAGAGTTATCTGAATTTATTATTAATGGTGGTAAAAGCGATGATAATAATTCTGAATTATCTCTATTAGAAGATTTATTCTCACAAAAAAAGGATTTCAAGGATTCAAACGATTCATATTATGATTCAAGTAATGAACCCATAAAAATAGAAAAGAAAGTTGGAAGAAATGAACCTTGCCCTTGTGGTAGTGGGAAGAAATACAAAAAATGTTGTGGAAAACAATAAAAAAAAAGCAGTTAACATCGTATATAGTTTATGGCGGGTAAAGTGCAAAACATGAGCCTTTTAGCATTAAATGAACTTTATCGTAAATTGAAAAATTGGTGCTCCGAAAATCGCCACAAACCATATACGTAGCCGTTATTTTAAATTATTTCGTTTTATTTTGAATCAAATAATTGGTTTACTATTATTTTTAATGGGTGATATCTAATTA
>CAYOUD010000077.1:0-11987 GCA_964407055.1 uncultured Bacteroidales bacterium
GCACCCTATGTTATGACACTTTAAAATCAAAAACTCCGGTATCCCCGATTTTCGGTATTAACATCTAACTATTTGCGGTGAATTTTTCGGGTTAATGTTGTTGAATTACAAATCAATCAGGAATTTCGTATTTCTGATAACTTGCAAAGCCTTTCAGATTATATCACTGAAATAGAAGGATCCTATGATTTGTCTAAGCATTGGTCTGTTGGTATCGGTTATAGGATACAAAAAGAATGGGATATAGAAGATGGGAATCATTGGACTTCAAGATACTATGCAAACTTTAAATACGATTTTGATATTCATCGATTTCGTGTGAAATTTAGAGAACAATATCAACTGGAACCTGCATGGTATGGAAGTAGTGAGTGGTCATACTTTAATTAATTTCTAGAAATCATTTGATAATTCAGTTTTTTTGACTGAAATTTGTTTCATGACAGAAAAGGAACAGAGAAAGACATTGTTTCAGACAATCAAGCAGAATCAGGCGTATCCTTTTTTGCTTTTACTGGCTCTTGTTTCTGTTGCCGGATTGCAAGCCTGGCGCACGCTTTTTAATAATTTTGCGGTGGATGAAGTCTTACTTGATGGTTTGGATGTAGGTGCTATTCAAGCTGTTCGCGAATTGCCGGGTTTCCTTACGTTTTTGGTGGTGTATGTGTTGTTGCTTTTTCGGGAGCATCGCCTTGCTGCATTCTCAGTTATTTTGATGGGAGTGGGAATAAGCATAACAGGTTTTTTCCCTAGTTTTTCCGGATTATTGATTACAACCTTTATTTTTTCGCTAGGCTTTCATTACTTTGAGGCTGTTAATCAGTCGTTGACATTGCAGCATTTTTCAACCGATGAATCGCCCTTTATGTTGGCACGGGTAAAATCCTATTCGGGAATCGTAAATATCATCGTTGGGTTATTGATCTTTTTTCTCGCATCATGGATGTCATTAAAATCAATGTATCTGTCCGTCGGAATAATTATTGCCGCGCTAGCCTGTTATGCGCTGTTTATGAAGAAAGATTTGCCTGCTCGGGTAATTCAGCGTAAACGAATAACAATTAAGTCAAAATACTGGCTATATTATGTGTTGAGTTTCTTGAGTGGCGCCAGACGGCAGGTTTTTGTGGTTTTTGCCGTGTTTATGTTGGTTAAAAAATATGAGTTTTCTGTTCAACAGGTTACCATACTTTTTGTGTTAAACAATGTATTGACAATTTTTGTGTATCCCCTTATTGCACGTGGAATTCGGCGATTTGGTGAACGCAAAATGCTAAGCTTGGAATATGCCAGTTTGTTTATTGTCTTTTTAGGGTACGCAGTATTTGACTCTCCGATTGTGGCTACCATATTGTATGTGCTTGACCATATGTTTTATGGGTTTGCCATGGGAATTAATACCTATTTCCAGAAAATTGCTAAACCGGAGGATATTGCGCCTACTATATCAACAGCATATGCAATAAATCACATTTCGGCAATCGTAATTCCGGTTATTGGTGGGGCTCTGTGGCTGTTAAACTGGCGAATTCCTTTCATCGCCGGAGCAGTGCTTGCTGTTGTTTCGTTTGGATTTGTGCAGAAAATAAAAATCCCATCAAATTGAGCCTTTTTACTGATAAAGGAAACCGTAAAAATACGGAGTAACGAGAAATAAATCTAACCGATATTTGTTGTGTAATAATTGGTGCTAAAACAATCCTCCCCGGATTGATACAATTATTGTAATGGTTTAGTTAATTGGTTTTTTAAGGCTGCCTTCGGGTGGCCTTTTTCTTATTGTTAATTAGTGTTTGTTTAGTTTCACAACATTGTTGATGGATTGGAAGGTAAATAAATTGATTATTTTTGTTTTATTACGGACCATCGCTTTATTTTGAAGTTTATGGAGTATTAACCCGTAAAATTCATGCCATTCCCTTTGTGCAGATTTGAATCATCTAAACCCGCAGTCATATTTTTATATTTCAAGGGTTTAGATGGTTTGAAGATGTGCAAAGATAATGGCAAGCATTACCCCAAATTTGAGTTAATAGAAAAATGGGTTGCATCAAGTTAAAACATAAACCAACAGCACCTTATGTTAGTATCTAACTATTTGCGGTGAATTTTTCGGGTTAAGTTATCTTCAAGACCCGTCTTTGTCTTTGGATGCCCGAAGAGATTTTAGCATCGTTTACGATGCTCGTATCCCGTATGTTTTTGGTTTGCAATATCGCATTGCTGAACGCTTTTCCATTGCAGCCGAACTCACCCCAACAATTTCTTTTACCTATGAACCCAGAAAAGAAACGGAAAATTATCATAATAACGATATTTATAGGTTTGAATTTCTAGCAAAAAATTATGGGAACTTATCCTTAGTTTATCATTTGTAATTTGTTCTCCTCAGGCTTTCGCTAAGCGATGGATTTTTGCGAAGGAAAGCGAAGCTTTGAGTCGGAAAGATGCGGTGAGGCGATGGGGCGAACTTGCAATCTTGTGAGCGGGCGATGAAAAAAATCAATTTCCATTCGATGGAAAAAAGTAAAAAGTAAAAGGAATATTTAAAGCATTCAGCAGATAGTTTTTTTGTTTGTAATTTGAAAATAGGTTTTTGATTATTATTTGTTTCTTGAGATTTGTCATTTATTTTTAATCACTATCTTCGAAGCATGAGTTCAGGATTAATATTAAGCATAATATTAGGATATTTTCTTATCCTAATGCTGGTTGCCAGACTGACATCGAAGCATGCAGATTCGGCTTCGTTTTTTCTCGGAAACCGGAAATCGCCTTGGTTTGTCGTTGCGTTTGGTATGCTTGGCGCATCACTCAGTGGGGTAACATTTATTTCCGTGCCTGGATGGGTCATTGACACAGACTTTACCTATATGCAAATGGTATTTGGGTATTTCCTCGGATATCTTGTTGTTGCTTTCGTATTATTGCCCATTTATTATCGCCTGAACCTAACTTCAATTTACACTTATCTTGACAATCGCTTTGGAATGGCTGCATATAAAACCGGTGCTTGGTTTTTCCTTGTCAGTCGTGTTATCGGTGCCTCATTTCGCTTGTATATTGTTGCTGACGTTATGCAGCTTGTTGTCTTTGATGCTTGGGGTGTGCCATTCTGGGTCACGGTAATAATCAGCATCGTTTTTATTTGGCTTTACACGTTCCGTGGAGGAATAAAAACCATCATCTGGACAGATTTTTTGCAAACAGCTCTCATGCTTTCTGCCCTCATTGCAACAATTGTAATTTTATCACGGCAAATGGGGCTTTCATTCACCGGATTAATTGATGCAATCCAAACGTCATCGCATTCTAAAATGTTTGTTTTCGATGATTGGCATAGCAGACAACATTTCCTGAAACAATTCCTTTCCGGGATGCTAATTACCATTGTCATGACAGGTTTAGATCAAGATATGATGCAGAAAAATCTTAGCTGTAAAAACCTGAAAGATGCTAAAAAAAATATGGTGTCTTATGGACTGGCTTTCATTCCCTTTAATTTGCTGTTTCTTAGTTTGGGTGTCTTGCTCGTTTTGTTTTCTAATGCAAACGGACACGCTTTGCCGACCGATACTGACCATTTATTTCCACTGTTGGCTCAATCACATCTTGGCTCGGTTGTTTTTGTTATGTTTATTCTCGGATTGACAGCATCTGCGTACAGCTCCTCTGATTCAGCATTAACAGCATTAACAACCTCATTTACAGTTGATATTCTCGGACGTAAAAATCAGGAGGAACGAAAGCTCAAAAAAACAAGAATGAGGGTTCATGTCGGCATGTCAATTACTTTGGCAATTGTAATTCTGATATTTTCAGCCTTTAAAGATCGTTCTGTTGTCGATTCTATTTTTACTGTTGCGAGCTATACATACGGACCATTGCTTGGAATGTTTGCATTCGGGATACTCACCAAGCGCAAAACTCGCACAAAATGGATCCCTGTTGCCGCATTATTATCACCACTCTTGGCATTGCTCGTAAAAATTTTGGTTTCCAATCTTTGGGAATGGGAAATGGCTTATGAGTTATTGTTGATTAATGGTGGAATTTGTTTTATAGGGCTATGGTTGCTTTCAATTGGGATTTCTCCACAAGAAAAATAATTTGTATTGAGAAAATCTTTTTATTAAATTAATAGACTAATTTCTTTTTCTATTGTGAAATTTTGTACATTTATAGTCTGAATTAGTTTTTCGGGGTGTTTATTTTATTTTATTTTATTATGAGACGTTTATTTATATTGCTGAGTTTTGTGTCTTATAGCTTTTTGTTAAGTGCGCAAAATCTTGTCATTAACCCTTCTTTCGAGAATATTGTCGGAACCTTGCAATGCAGTTGGTACTTAACTCAGGCACAGTTTAATAGTGCAATAGAGGGTTGGACAACACCAACTACCGGCTCAACTGATATTTTCTCCATGAGTCTGGCTACGACATGTTATTGTCACCCATTATCAACGCATGCATCAGCGGTTGGCAATCAATTACCTCGCACCGGAGATGTCATGTCACATGTTACTGTTTATGGTGATGGGGGCTGCGATCCTTATCGTGAGTATTTGCAGGGTGCACTTACAACTCCTTTGACTGTCGGGCAGGAATATTTGGTTGAATTTTATGTTTCGCTTGGTGATTATGCCACGGTTGCAACCAATAATATCGGAGTGTATTTCACAACCACTTCGGTTAATAATGGAAGCATGTGTGTGTATGATGTAACCCCGCAATTAAACAATACAACCATTATAACCGATGATCAGGATTGGACATTAATCAGCTTTAACTATACTGCGACTGCCGCATTTACTAACTTCATGATTGGAAATTTTGATTATGATGTTGGTACAAGTACATCTCCACATACCGGTTCAAATGCAACCATTCGTTATTTTGTTGATGATGTGTCTATTACCGAAACTAATAGCGATCCGCCAACTTCAACTTTTACTGTGGAAACTCCCATCTGCGTTGGGGAAAATGCTGATATCACTTATACCGGTACTGGTACTGCTGCTGCAACGTATCACTGGAGTTGGGATGGTGGAAATGCCACAACCGGAACGGGCCAAGGACCACATACTGTTAATTGGTCAACTCCTGGAATGCACACCGTATCCTTATGGGTTGAGGAGAATGGATTAAATTCTGATGTGACTTCA
Source organism: uncultured Bacteroidales bacterium (assembly GCA_964407055.1). Classification (GTDB taxonomy): domain Bacteria; phylum Bacteroidota; class Bacteroidia; order Bacteroidales; family ML635J-15; genus JAQIBY01. The sequence continues at coordinate 5,165 of CAYOUD010000077.1, forward strand.
CATGTGATTACTGTTAATTCAATTCCAGTATCTGATTTTACTGTATCGACAATTGATTGTTTTGGTGATAACACAACTGTCACATACAATGGTTCATCGCCTGCATCAGCTTCATATAATTGGGATTTTGGTAGCGGTGTAATTATCAGTGGATCAGGACAAGGTCCTTATGAAATTAATTATAATGTAGCAGGAAATCACACTGTTGGTTTAACAGTCACAGAAAACGGATGTACTTCTACTTTAACAGAACTTATAGTTGCGATGCCTGATGAATTGGTGGTTGATTTGAACCCCACAGATGTAACTTGTTTTGATGCCGATGACGGAAGTATTGTCTCAATTGTATCCGGAGGAACGCTTCCTTACTCGTATTATTGGAATAACACAGAAACCAGTGAATCAATCACAGGATTAGCTCCCGGAGATTACGACCTTCAAGTGACTGATGATAATGGCTGTGTGGAAACTGCTGCCGCGACGATTGATGAACCAGATCCCGTGCTAATTACTCCCGGCGACGACCAGGAAATTTGTTTTGGAGAAGATGTTCAATTATCTGCACTTGCCGAAGGTGGCACTGGAAGCATAACCTATTATTGGAATGATGGAAGCGGCTTTCAAGCCGGCGGAATGGCTGAAGTATTTTCTCCAACTGTCTCTCAAAACTTTCAAGTGTATGCAGAGGATGCGACTGGATGTGAATCCGAAATAGTCGAAATTCATATTTCTGTGAGCTCACTAATGGCATTGAATTTAACGATTGATCCCATTTCTTGTAATGGACTTTGCGATGGAGCTGCAACCCTGAATGTGTCCGGCGGAATATCTCCATATACTTACTCAGGTGATATGACATCTTCCTCATTGCAAAACCTTTGTCCCGGGGTTTATAATGTTACCATTACAGATAATAATGCCTGCGAAACGGATACCTTTTTTGTGCTTAACCAGCCATCACCAATTTTTGCAACGGTATATTCAGAAGACGCATCTTGTCATGATAGTCATGACGGAATGGCCTTTGTTTCTGCGAGTGGTGGTACTCTACCGTATTCTTATCATTGGATCTCAGGTGCAAATACTGATACAGCAATTAATCTTGGAGCCGGAGTGGCCGGTGTAACGATAACCGATAATAATGGTTGCGTTTTTAGTGAATCCGCAATGATTGGACAGCCGTCAGATATCATTATTCAAGGGCTGGGAAATCGACAAATCTGCATTGGTGGTACGGCGATAAATTCAATTGCGGTGACGGGTGGAACTGCTCCGTATTCATTTGCTTGGTCAGGTGATGATGGTTTTGAATGGTATGGCAACAGTTTATCCGTTTCTCCTGAAGAGACAACCAGTTACAATCTTGTTGTTACTGATGCAAACCTCTGTACGAAAGAGGGAAGTATGACTGTCAATGTTTTTCAGGAACTAAGTTTCCTGAGTTTGCAGGCCGATCAGGATTCTGTTTGTAAAGGAGAATCAGTTACAATTTATGGACAAGTTGAGGGAGGAAATGGTGGCCCTTATGAAGTGTCTTTTGATGACCAAATTGTGAGTTTTCCTTATGAGTTTTATCCGCAAAATTCCGGTTGGCATTATCTTCGACTGAAAGATGCTTGTGAAACTCCTGCTGCAAGAGATTCAATATACATCCATGTTTGGTCGGCCCCGCAAAATAATTTCATTTCAAATAAAGTTGCCGGATGTCCTACATTGAATATTCAGTTTACGGAAATTAATATCGATACCGGAAAAACCTATTTCTGGCAATTTGGAGATGGCGGATTTGCTTATGGGCAGCAAACTTATCATCTGTATGAAAACTCCGGCTGGTATGATGTCCGCTTAACTGTAACTGATGAAAACGGATGTAAAAACATGAAAACCATCGAAAACATGATTCATGTGTATCCAGTTCCTGAAATTGATTTTTATGTGGAACCCAATGAAATTAGTATGCTGAATTCTCTGGTTTATTTCTATCCGGTAACTGCAAATACCGATAGCTTGTACTGGGTTTTTGGCGACGGAGATTCTACTGTAAACAGCCATTGGGGACCAAGACATTATTACGATGGAGTTGGAGAATTTGAGATTAAACTCTATGCAACCAATAATTTTGGATGCGAAAATACAATTCATAAAACCATAAATGTTCGCGAGCATTTTACCTTTTATGCACCAACTGGCTTTACTCCAAATTTTGATGGTGAAAATGATTGTTTCTCTGTTTGTGGTGCCGGAATTGATCCCAATGAATTTTCTTTAATCATTTATGACCGATGGGGAGCTCCCGTTTTTGAAGCAAATAAATACGATAAACGGTACAATTGTCAGGGTTGTGGTGAATCCTCATGGGATGGAACCATGCAAGGCAATGTAACAAAAGGTGACGAATTGTTGCCTTCAGGTGTTTATCCTTGGATTTGCAAATATCAAGACTTGTTCGGAATTGAGCATTTTGAACAAGGCGTAGTTCGTTTGATTCGCTAGTGACTTTCGTTGTTTGAAATTTGTATTCTGCTGAAATTTTAGTGTAAAGTATTTAGCAACAGTACTTCATGTCAACATCTAACTATTTGCGGTGAATTTTTCGGGCTAAATTTTTACGCAATTATAATCCACAGAAATTGCAGTAGAACCCCATTAAAAAACATATTTATTCAAATCCTTAAGTCAGAATTTTCCAAATAATCTTTCATATTTCGCTGCGAATCATTTAAAAAGTATTTATTTTGTCTTCTGATGAAAAGACAATTCATATATGGATTTTTAATTGCATTCGCTTGTTGTGCAGTGTCTTGTCAACATGCTGATGTTGATGATGATACTACAGCATCCCTTTCCGGAAATTTATATGCAAGCGGGTTTCAGATTAAGCATAATAAGGGAGATATTTTACTGACAGTGAAAAACCCTTGGCAAAATGCTGAAAATATAAACTATGAATATCGGTTGAATAGTAGCGGAAAAGGGAAAAATGTTATAAAAATTCCGGTTCAACGAGTTGCGTGTATGTCAACTACACATGTTTCATTTATCAATCAATTAGGGCATGCCGATAAAATTGTAGCCCTCAGTGGTACGAATCACGTGTATGACAAAAAACTGCGCATACGCATAGAAAATCAATCAGTTCAGGAACTTGGCTTTTCTGAAAATCTAAATCTTGAAACCCTGATACAGTTAAAACCCGATGTGCTTTTTGCCTACGTCATTTCTCCGGCTGAATTGCCACAGTTACAACAATTGGAGGAATTGGGCATTCCGGTAATTATCGTTGGTGAATATCTTGAGCAACATCCTCTCGGGAAAATGGAATGGATTCGGTTTTTCTCTTACTTTTTTGATGAACCCGAAAGGGGCGAAGCGTTCACTGATAAAATTATTGCGTCTTATCTTGATGTTCAGCAACAGAGTAAATTCTATGATAATGAGCCAACTGTTATGCTTAATGTTCCGTGGCAAGGTGTGTGGTGGACTCCGGGTTCTGATTCCTACATGGCACAATTTATCCGTGATGCGGGTGGAAAATATTTATTTCAGGACATGAAAGGAAATGAGTCTCAGGCAGTTGATATGGAAACGGTTTATCAACGGGCTAAAGATGTTGATATTTGGCTGAATCCGGGAAGTGTCAAAACTCGAAAGCAAGTTTTTGACAGCGATAATCGGGTGAAATATTTTGAAAATTTTGATTTAATACGCATCTATAACAACAATCGGCGAGTTGGTGATAATAGCAACGATTTTTTTGAATCAGGGGTAGTCCGACCAGATTTGATTTTAAAAGATTTAAGCTATATCTTTCATGCTGAAAATTCGCATCCGGACAGTTTAACTTATTATCAGATATTGCAATAGTGACTCCCCAAAATAAACATATTATCACAGGCAGTTTGCTCGTTTTGGCATTGTTGTTATTGGCTGTTATCGATTTGCTGACAGGAAGTGTGGAAATGCAGTTCGGTGATGTCATTCGGTTTTTTACCGGCAGTACCGATGGGGCAGAAATCTGGTATGATAGTTTTCGTTTGTTTAGGATTCCCCGCGTTATTACTGCAATTTTAGTTGGGGCCGGATTATCTGTCAGCGGATTGTTGATGCAGTCGCTTTTTCGAAATCCTCTGGCAGGCCCGTATATTTTGGGTATTTCATCCGGTGCAAGCCTTGGGGTCGCAATTGCCGTGCTTGGTGCAGGCGCTTTTGGCGTTGGGATAATGCAAAGCGGAATGTCTGAGCTTTGGTTGGTGATAAGTGCCGCAGCGGGTTCCTTTCTCATTATGCTGCTGGTTGCTGTTATTGCAATTCGTCAGCAGGATATTATGACTTTGCTTGTGCTGGGAGTTTTGATAGGTTCTGCCGTTTCTGCAATTGTCGGATTACTCCAATACATGAGTCAGGCTGGAGAGTTGAAACTTTATTTGCTTTGGACTATGGGTAGTTTGCGCAGCGTTTCGCTTCAAGATTTGAATTATCTGATACCCGTCATCGGAATTGGTATTTTGCTTGCTTGGCTGATATCCGGAAATCTGAATTTACTCTTACTCGGCGAAGATGCTGCCCGCTCGCTTGGGGTGCGCATTCAATTAACCCGATTCGCAATCTTTGTTTCCGTTTCCCTGTTGGCAGGTGGTATCACCGCATTTTGTGGTCCAATTGGATTTATTGGTATTGCCGTTCCGCATATTGTCCGAACTGTTTTTAAAAGCTCCGACCACCGATTGTTGATTCCCTGGAGTATTATTGCCGGTGCCGGAATTATGCTTGGCGCTGATATCTTAAGTAATCCCGGTGGTGGAAATATCATATTGCCGATTAATTCCATTACTGCGCTTATCGGTATCCCATTTGTGATTTGGTTGATTATTTCAAAACGGAAAAGCTTTTTTCAATGATAGAAAAATATTCGACATATCTGAAAGGGCAAAACCTGAAAATGGGTTATCAGCATTCCGGAAAAACGCAGATAATTCTTGAAAATCTGAATTTACAAGCAAATGCATCTGAGCTGATTGGATTAATCGGACGCAATGGTTCCGGAAAATCTACCTTATTACGCTGCCTGATGGGAATGCGGCCCTTAATGCAGGGTGAATTGATACTTTTGGACCAACCCATACATTATTGCACCCCAAAGCAAAAAGCCAGAAAAATTGCCTATGTTGAAGCTTCTGTAAACTTGCCCGGAAATCTCAGAGTGTATGAAATTGTCGCATACGGACGATATCCTTACTCAGCTTTGCTCCGGAAATATGATACTGACGCCAAAACGAAAGTGCATCATGCAATGGAGCAAATGAAAGTTTTGCATCTCGCTGACAGACAATTGCATCAAATATCCGACGGAGAGCGGCAGCGTTGTATGATTGCGCGGGCATTGGCTCAGGATACACCAATAATTTTACTTGATGAGCCTGCTGCACACCTTGATATTGCAAACCGCTATGAACTGATGAAAATGCTTAGAAAATTGGCTGATGAGCAGGAGAAATGTATCATTATGTCATCTCACGACCTGGATATCATGTTAAATTATACCGATAAATTGTGGCTCATCCATCAAAAAAATATCATCAGCCAAGCGCCTGAAGATATGGTAATTCAGAAAAATATTGAATTGCTTGTCAATGCGTCAGACTTGAATTTTTCCATGGAGGATGCAAAATTTCAGATGATGGGAAATCCACGCGGATGGCTCAGTTTAAAAGGGGAAGGATTGGTTTTTCAATGGACAAAACGCGCATTGCAACGCATCGGATTTGATATCGAATGTAACAAAATTGGGGGATTAAACGTTATTGTCAATGAATGTGATGAATCGACGGAGTGGGAAATTGAATTTCCCGATAAAACTGTCCATAAAGCATTCAGTATTGAACAATTAATTGACATTTTAAAATCAAAACATTATGAACGGACTTAACCTGCATTATTCATGGAATTCCCTTTGTGCAGATTTGAATCATCTAAACCCGCAGTCATATTTTTATATTTCAAGGGTTTAGATGGTTTGAAGATGTGCAAAGATAATTTCAAGCATACCTAAAATTAGGTGTAACCTATTAATTGTTTTTAGGCTTTAAAATGTTAAGGGGACTTCTAATAATTCTTTCGCATCAAGATTTTCATAGACAATGAAATTTTTTGAAGCACTATCGGGATAATGAAATCAAAGAGATACAACACAAAATCAATCGAAGACCTAGAAAAAACTTAAATTATGACAATCCTAAAAATATATTTTATAAATTTGTAAATAAGAAAGTTGCATTTGCTGGTTGAATCTACGCTATTCAAAAAAAATTATGCCTTGCATCTTATTCATTAAATTTGTTTCTTGAAAGAAAAGAATTATTAGAAGGCCCCTTAATATATTGACATATGCAAATACGCTTAATTTTGCGATGAATAATGCAGGTTAAAAGTGTAACGGCCTATATTTTAGTATTTATTGTCATTATCATGACAGCGCTTGCTATTCTCGGTATTTGGGACATTGTAAATCTGGAAAATATTCTTCGTCGGTCACTAACCTCGTTATTTGTGATTTTTGTATCTTCTGTTATTGTCTTGTTTATTTTCTCTGTCCTGATTAAGGATGACCAAAAACAAAAATCATCAGGAAAACGCGATTCTGAGCAGTTTTAGTTGATTTAATTAACTCTATTTATTTCCTGTTAGATATTTCATTAACCGCGACATTATGTAGGGGTGTATTTCCTGTTGGATATTTTATTAACTGCGACATTCATGTCGGGGTGTATAGACGACAAATATCAGAGGTTTTTGGCGGGAAATTTGCTTTTTTTTGCAAATTTCA
>CAYOUD010000078.1:0-11972 GCA_964407055.1 uncultured Bacteroidales bacterium
AGTGCTTCAAAAAATTTCATTGTCTATGAAAAACGCTGAAAATCTTGATGCGAAAGAATTATTAGAAGTCCCCTTAATTAAATGTGAGATTGCTTACTCTTCTATTTCGGTTAAAAACAGCGAAAGTGAATATATAGAAATTGTTATTAGTGAAAATCGCACTTCTTTCATTCAAAGATTCTGCTGCAGTTTTGTCTGTTTTGTCAAATTGATGCACATAATTGAGCTTGGAGTTACAATTTAGCATGGGCTAATCTTTCCAATATACTTGTGTGTTTATAGGGATATATCAAGCAATGTGCTTGCTGGGTTCCGATTTTTCAGCTTCAATGAGTAAATATATTGGTAATAAAAATTCAAGTATGTCTGTCTGCCATGTTAAATTAATAGCCTGTTACTGCTGTGAATAGCCCAAACTCGAAATTAACAATATTATACTAAAAAAAGAAAATATAGCTGTTTATATGAAAGAATATTTGGTATGTCAATAATTTTTTATTATATTTGTAAATAGTGTAAATAAATTAATGTTTAACTAAAAAAAAGAAATTATGTCAAACAGTGGAAAAGTATTATTAGGAGTTTTAGCTGGAGCTGCAGCAGGAGTAATCACAGGAATTCTTGTTGCCCCTACAAGTGGTAAAGAAACTCGTGAAAACATCTCAGCTAAAACTGATGATTTGTTGTCTCAAATAAAAGATCTTTTGAGCAAAACAGAAAAAGAAGAAGTTGGTAAAGGCAAAGGTGAAAGCAAGAAAAGCACAATCTAATTCGTCCTGATAAATACTAAGCTGGCAATGTTGCACCGAAGTTTTGCGCGATATCCTTAATTTTTATGGAATATCCAGAAAGCTAGCAGGTGTTGCATGTCAGTTATTTTTTTGATTTTATTCATTTGTCACAGTAAATAGTAAAGTTGTTATGCTGGAAAAACTTAAAGATTACCTAAGTGCACGGGTTCTATTATTAAAAATCGAAGGGACTGAAAGAATAAGTGAAGTCTTTTCGGTATTATTCAAGAAGACGGTCTTGGTTCTTATCTTCTTTTCTTTCTTGTTTTTTGTTTCAATAGCATTGGCATTATGGATTGGAGAAATTTGTGATTCTAATATCACGGGTTTTCTTGTGACAGGCGGTATTTATCTTTTAGTTTTTATTGTTTTTATTGTTTTCAAAAAGCAATTACTTGGAAAACGTATTAAAGACGAAGTTGTACGCACCTTATTCAGGTAGTTAAATAAGTAAAAAGAGATTCCGGCAATGATTGATAATTACAACGAGTTATTAGAGGTGAAAAAAGAGCTTCAAAACAGGTTGCATGAAACTGAATATAATTATGTGCGACGACATGAAAAGATTGCCTATTTTTTGGATTTAAGCGGAATTTATAATGGCAAGAAAAATGAAAATTACAAGAAACAAATACATTCTTTAATTATTCAAAGCCTGACGGAATATCTCGAGGAGCAAAAAATCATTAAAAAAATTAAAAAAGAATATACGTTTTTAGGCATTCCCCTTTTACTCACACTTATCTCAGCCTATTTTTTAAAAAAATTATAATATTCCTTATTTTATTTTGGAATGCGATTCTTCGTATTGGTTTAGTCGTTCTGGGAGGCTCAAATAGCTTTTGGTCAGTTTCGCTCGGGAGGAATGTGTTTTGTCATATTCCACAGACTTTTTCCTTGTAACCGAAACAATATCAACGATTCATTAAACTTGTTTTGTTATGTTTTTATTAATAATAAAATATTTGGCAGGATAATTAGAAGGTGTATATTTGCAGCCATTTTTAATACCTGAAATTGTATTGAGTTATGGGTTTTACATCGAACGAGAAACTGTTTAGCTGGCAGTGGTTTAAGGCACTTTTCCTGATTTTGTCGGGAACTTTCATAATGGCGATTGCTTTTGTGTATTTTATTTCTCCCTATAAATTAGCGCCGGGTGGAACCTATGGTATTGCAATTGTGCTTCACCATTTACTTCACTGGCCCACAGGTTTTGTCGCTTTAGCAATTGATATTCCGCTTTTATTGATTGGATTGAAAGTGCTTGGCCCACGCTTCGGTTGGAAAACGGTTGTCGGAGTAATTGCTTTGTCTCAATTTGTCAACTTGTTAATGTGGATACAGGGGGATGTTGCCTTAGTTCCCGATGATGCGTTGCTTTCTTCAATTTTTGGTGGTGTTATTTTGGGAGTAGGTTTAGGCCTCGTCTTACGTGCGAAAGCAACCACGGGAGGCTCAGATATTATTGCAATGATTCTTTCTAAATATACACGTCTGCCAATGGGGCAATTGCTGATATATATTGATTCTGTCATCGTATTGGTTGGTTTGGCTGCATTTAATGCTTGGGAAATTCCGCTTTATTCATGGATTGTCATCTTTATCACTGGAAAAGTCATTGATTTAGTTGTGGATGGAGTATCCTATGATAAGAGCTTGCTTATTGTTTCTGAAAAGCACGATGAAATTCGCGATAAACTTATTAATGACTTGAAGCGTGGAGGAACTTTTCTGGATGCAGAAGGCATGTACAATGGAAAGAAAAAGAAAGTGATTTTTACTGTAGTAAACCGTCGTGAGCTCACCATACTTAAAGATTATGTACATCAAATTGATCCATATGCATTTATCACAGTAAACGATGCGCGTGAAATTCTTGGCGAAGGCTTTAAATCACTGAAAACATCTATTGAAAAAGATAATCTGTAATAAAATCATTACTTTTGATACATGTTATCGGATTGGCTCACATCATTTGATTTATATTCATGGCAAATTTTTGGAATATTAATTCTTGCTGGATTTTCTGTCGGAATAATTAATACACTTGCCGGATCAGGGTCTGTGATTATTTTTTCGATTTTGATGGCTTTGGGAATTCCTGCTCCAATGGCCAATGGGACACTCCGAATTGGTGTTGTCATGCAAACTGCAACCGCTTCATTTCGTTTCTTCAAAAACAACAAACTTGATTTAAAAAAGGGATTGATACTCGGGATTCCAATAATAATTGGTTCAATTGGTGGAGCTTTGATTGCAGTTAATATGCCACATGATTTATTTGAAAAAATTATTGGAGGCGTGTTGTTGGTTCTTTTGTTTGTTATCATTTTTGATCCTAAACGCTGGATTCAGGAGCAACAGGAAAAAACAAAAAAGAAAGTCAGTGTTTTGCAATTTTTTATTTTCCTGTTTGTTGGTATGTACGGCGGGTTTGTGCATATAGGAGTAGGTATTTTTCTGCTTTCAGCACTGGTATTACATGCCGGTTATGATTTGGTAAAAGCAAATGCATTGAAGGTATTTCTTGTTTTATTGTATTCACCGTTTGCACTCGGAATTTATATCCTCGACGGACAAGTCGAGTGGGTTTTAGGCTTAGTTGCTGCTATCGGTAATTTCGCCGGCGGTTGGGTTGGCTCACAGCTTGCAATAAAAAAAGGAAGTAAGTTTGTACGTGGATTACTTATTGTCGTAATTCTTGTCTTTTCGGGACATCTACTTGGAGTTTGGCGGGCTATCCTTTAATTAATTTACCGATTGGATTTTCTCAAATTACTCTCTGATTTTTCCGGGATTTTTCTTAATGTAATCTTTCCAGGATTTTGATTTGGAGGAAGTCAGCGGGTTTTGTTTTTGATAGAAATGGCACATCGCTGCACCCAATGCATCGGTCGCATCTAAATATTTTGGTTGTTCTTCATATTTTAAGAGGCGTTTCAACATGGCGGCTACTTGTTCTTTTTCTGCGTTTCCGTTTCCGGTGATTGCCATTTTTATTTTTTTCGGTGCGTATTCATGAATTGGCATGGAGCGGGAAAGTGCTGCTGAGATTGCAGCTCCCTGAGCACGTCCGAGTTTTAACATAGATTGTACGTTTTTTCCGTAAAACGGAGCTTCAATTGCCAGTTCGTCTGGGTGATATTGATCAATCAGGCTTTGTGTGCGGTCAAAAATATGTTTGATTTTAATAAAATGGTCTTTGTATCCGGTGAGGTCAATAATTCCTAACGAAATTAATTTCACCTGTTTCCCTTTACAGATAATCACAGAATAGCCCATGATATTTGTTCCGGGATCCATCCCCAAGATGATATATTCTTTATTTGTATTAATCATGCCAATTGTTTTGAAATGCGCCGCTGAAGCAGAATCCCGCCGACAATTAATGCTAAACCGATTATCGTTGCTTCTGAAATCGGTTCATGCAGCACTAAGTTAATGAAAAATAAGGATATAAATGGAGAAAGGAATGCCAAATTACTGACAAGATCGGTTCGATAGGCAAATTGTAAGGCAGACATCCAGAAGAAAAAGGTAATTCCCATTTCAAAAATACCAATCCATATGCTTGGAATCCAAGCTTCTAATCCTGTAGGAATGGGTTGTCCCGAAAGGGAGAAAATACCGATTAATATGACAAATGAAATTATGAAGTTGAGAAAAAGTTGAATGGTTTTATCCAGTTTGCTTTTTATCTGAAGCAGCCAGTAAACAGCCCATGCAACTGAACTTAGAATTGCCAGAATAATGCCTGTGGTATCACTTTCTAGCCCTGTCCCGTCAAGGTTTTGCAGGGAAATTACCAAGACACCGCCGAAACTAATAAACAGGGCAAGAAAGGCTTTTAAGCTGAGCTTTTGTTTTAAAAATGGTATCGCCAGCAAGCTTAACATCACCGGCCAGGTATAGTTTAAGGGTTGTGCTATTTGTGCCGGAAGTCTGTCGTAGGCAGAAAATAGCACGAGATAATAAATGACAGGATTGATAGCTGCAAATAAAACTGACCACAAGAAATCACGTTTGCTGACTTGTTTTAATAACGAAAGTTTTCTTTGAATGATTAATAAAACTCCCAACACTAAACTTGCAACACCACTTGCAATTGTCAAAACCTGAACTACAGATATTTCGTTGAGTGCCAGTTTAAATGCCGGTGCAACTGTGGACCAGCATAATACAGACAGTAGTGCAAAACCAATGGCTTTAGTCTGTGATTTCATCAATCGGAGTTTTATCATCAAAATCGCCACGCAGTGTTCTTAGCGAATTTCGTGCCTCAGCGATGAAAATACTGCTTTTGTGCTGCAATAAAAATTGTGTGTAGGTTTGCATGGCAGCTTCCTTGTCATTGAGTTTGTGATGATACAATCTGGCGATACGGATGAGTGCGTTGTCAGCAAGAATTCCCCAGCTGTGATTTGTGACAATTTGGTTGTAAAAGTCGATGGCATTTTCATAATTGCCCAATCGTTCATTAATTATGCCTTTACGGTATAAGACATCATCAATCAGCTCATCAGTCGGGTAATCTGATAAAATAGAATCGAGAATTACCAACGATTCTGCATATTTTTGCTTGAATTGATACAAATCGGCTCTGGCAAACATTGTTAGTGCTGATTGCAGACTGTCTTCGCTTAAGTTTTCACTGATTAGCAAACTCATTTCCATGGCATCATTTGCAATCAGCTTACTAGTACTTGCTTTTAGCACATCAAGCTGAGCTTTTGCCCATTCAAATTGTCCGGTGTAATATGCCAGTTTGGCTTTTCGAAATTTTGCTTCGGAGCCAAGTGGATTTTCTTTGTTTTGCTGCTCAACTTTTGCATACACGAGAGTTGCATCCCAGGGGTTTTCGTCTAAAAGATAGATGTCTCCTTTTAGCAGGCTGAGTTCTGCACTTTCTTCTTGTGGAAGGCGAAGCATTTCAGAGATAGAATCAATTTTGGACAAGGCAATTTCATGTTTATTCAGATAAAAAGACTGAATTTGGATTAATAGCTTGAAGAGAGGATATTTTAATTTCCTAGGCGCCTCATCAGCTGTGTTTGAAACAAGCGTTTCTAGTTCGATGAGTGCTTCCTGATTCGGATTAATGGTTTGTGTTGCTACAATGTAAAGGTGGTTTAGCTCAATCAGTTTTGCATTAAAATAGTATGGAGATACTTTTCCGTATTTATAAACCAACTCAAAGCATTGTTTGGCAATCTCATATTTTTCGTTATTTGCTGCCAGTTGTCCGAGTTCAAAAAGCCGTCCCCCTTTTTCGTTAAATCGTTTGTCAAGCGCATTGGCATGTTGAATCGCTAACTGATATTTCCCGGTTTGAACATATTGCCAAATCAGCATTTCCGTGTAAACGGGATTTGAGGCATTATTTTGTATTCGTTTTATGAGCGCAGATTCAATGATTGGATTCATGCTTTTGTCAATGTCATGCATTGCAAGGGATTGAAGGCGGGTTTGCACATTATCCAGATAGGCTGAATTATTTCCTAATAAATCCAGATACGCCTCAACCATTTGGTCGTACTTGCGCTGCATGGCATATAGGTTTGCCAATTCATAATAAAAGTTTTGATTAGCTATTTGTTTTTGTCCGGTCATGAAAGTTTGTTCTGCCAGATCATATTTCCGTTTACGGATAAAATTATTAGCAAGTGTTTTGACAGAGTTAGGCGTGACAGTTTCTGTTTCAATAATATCCTGATAAGCCTTTTTTGCTTTATCTTCATTGCCCTGCAATTCATAAATATAAGCTTCTTCTATTTGCAGTTCAACATCGTTACGGTTTTTGCGAATAGCTTTTTTGACAAACGTTTCCGCTTCATCCAGTTGGTCTGATTTAACAAGACTTTGGATGTAATATGTCCGGAAATAGCTATTGTTTCGCAATTCATAGAGTTCGAGAAAAATCACTGCAGCTTTCTCAAATTCGTTGTTCCGGTAATATTCAAAGGCCAGTTGCGAATTATTATCTTGACCCGATGTTACCATTGGGGCAAATAGCAATGCGGATAAGAGCACTGCAAGAATAAGAATATGTTTTCTCGATAGGGACATTTAGTTTTGCATAATTTCCGCCAATGTTTTTACATCTGCTTTGTTTTCGCGATATTTTTCAAAATGTGCTCGAGAATGCTTTATCCGGTCATCAACCTGATGCATAATAAACTGATATGCAGAATCTTCCATTGTTGTGTATTCTTCTCTGAGTGAATCTTCCAGCAATCCTTTTTTGATGTCGTGATTTAGATTTGTGAGTTGAGTTTGTAATAACTCCAAGTCTTTATTGATTTGCGGAAGATGTTTATCCTTGAAATTTTCTAGCATTTTTTCTACTGATAACATGTGGTAATATGCTTCCCAATACATTTCAGCTTCAATAGGGAGTGTATCATTTGGATTGGATTTAAAGTATTGCAAACTCATTTTTGCTGAGTCAAGATAGGCTTTTACGGAATCCAGTAAAGGACCATTCAGGGTTTCATGTGCCGATTTACTTTCGTTTAGCATGCTTTCAATTTGTTTCATATCTGCTTTGTCTTCTTTGCTGACACATGATGAAACGATGATACTTATTGCTATTCCGATAAGGAGTATTTGAGTGAATTTCATAATTTCATATTTTTGGGTTTTTAATTATGTCAAATCCGGTGTATTTATGTAATACTTCAGGTATAACGATACCGTCCTCGGTTAAATTGTTTTCAATTAAAGCTGCCATAATTCTTGGAAGTGCAAGTGCGCTGCCGTTTAGTGTATGTGCAGTTCTGAGTTTATTGCTTTCTTTTTCACGAAAACGTAATTTCAGGCGATTTGCCTGATAATCTTCAAAGTTTGAAACAGAGCTGACTTCTAACCATCTGTCTTGTCCGGCAGAATAAACTTCGAAATCATAGGTTAGTGCAGATGTAAAACTAAGGTCTCCGCCGCAGAGCAGCAAGATGCGGTAGGGGAGGTTGAGTTTTTCGAGCAATTTGCCAACATGGGCTTTCATTTGCTCCAGTGCTTCATAGGATTTATCCGGATGTTCAATGCGCACGATTTCAACTTTATCAAATTGATGCAAACGATTGAGCCCACGCACGTGTGAGCCCCATGAGCCGGCTTCACGACGGAAACAAGCTGAGTAGGCAATGTTTTGTTTTGGTAGTTCTTGTTCCGGAATGATAACATCGCGGTAAATATTTGTTACAGGAACTTCAGCCGTTGGGATGAGATAAAAACCATCGGCAGTTACCTGATACATTTGTCCGTCTTTGTCAGGGAGTTGCCCTGTTCCAAAACCGCTGGCCTCATTGACCATAAGCGGCGGCAGTACTTCCAGATATCCGGCATTTTCACCTTCGTCGAGGAAAAAGCTGATAAGGGCTCTTTGCAGTTTTGCCCCTTTTCCTTTATATACGGGAAATCCTGCACCGGTAATTTTTGTTCCAAGCTCAAAATCTATGATATCATAGGATTCAATGGTTTCCCAGTGCGGTTTTTTAAGTTCAGGTTCAACAATTTCGCCATATCTGTTAACTTCTTGATTAGCCTCTTCCGATTTTCCAGGAGGAACAATTTTATTCGGAATATTTGGAATTTCAAACAGCAACTTCTGTCTTTTTTCTTCAAGGGATTTCAGGATTTGTGTGTTTTCTTGGATTTTTGTTTTCAAAGTCCCTGTTTTTGTTTTTGCAGCTTGCGCTTCATCTGCTTTGCCTTCTTTAAAAAGTTGCCCGATGGATTTTGAAATTTGCTTTTGTTCTGCAATGAAATTGTCATTTTCAAACTGAAGTGCTTTTCTGGCATCATCAACTTCTAATAATTCTTTGATTATGTCCAGTGCATTAAAGTTTTTAATCTTTAGTCGATCAATGATTAATTCCTGATTTTCGCGTATGAAATTTATATTCAGCATATTAAATCTGATTAAAATGTTTGTCTAACCGTAGTGTCTTTTTTGAAATGTTCGAGTTCGGTAGCGATAAATCGGATATTATGAATAGACACTAAAAAAAAATCTCTTGTTCTTTCCACAAAAATAGAAAAACAAGAGATTTTTAAAATACCTTGACAAATGTTTATTTTTCTACAGCTTCTTCGATTGGCTCAATAGAAACATATGAACGATTATCTTTTTTCTTTTGAAATTTCACAACACCATCAGCGATAGCGTACAAGGTGTCGTCTTTTCCGATTTTTACATTTTTACCAGGATGATGTTTTGTACCGCGCTGGCGTACGATAATATTTCCTGATATGGCGGCTTCGCCTCCAAAAAGCTTAACTCCTAATCGTTTGCTTTCTGATTCACGACCGTTTCTTGAACTACCAGCTCCTTTTTTATGTGCCATAATGCTAAAATTTTCTTATGCGTCAATACTTTCAATCTGCAATTGTGTAAATTGCTGACGATGTCCGTTTGATTTTTGATAACCTTTTCTTCTTTTTTTCTTGAATACCAAAACTTTATCACCTTTTACATGAGATAAAATCTTAGCAGTAACCTTTGCATCTTTTACTTCAGGTTTGCCGACTTTATATTTTCCATCATTCTCCAGAAGTAGAATTTTGCCAAATTCTATCTTGCTTCCTTCTTCTCCCTCTAAGCGATGCACAAAGAGTTTCGAGTTATTTTCAACTTTAAATTGTTGTCCAGCGATTTCTACTATTGCGTACATTGTTTTCGTTTTAAAAGTCCTTTAACAGATTGGATTGCAAAAGTATAAAAAGTTTTTGAGAAAAAAAGCATTACAAGAAATATTTTTTAAAATCCTGTTATGTTCGTTTAAAACATTCACTTAACCCGAGTTTTAGCCAATGTTTAGGAGTTTTTTTGACACAATCTTTGCTTTACTGCGTTGCAAAGATTCCGCCAAAAACTGTTTACTGCATTAATTACTCCTCCCAAATCTGCGCTTTCACTTCGCTATATTTTCATTGTCTATTCCTGTTGTAGAGGCTCGTTTTATACCGCACCCCAGATTTCCTACAACTAGGGTTGTGCGGATTTTATCCTGTCAGGATTTATTGTCGATTTGGAATTTGTTTGTCTTGTTGTAATGGATAATCAAGACGTAAGCCGATTTTGAACCAGCGTCCTGGTAGGAGGATGTTCCCAATTTCATTGACTTTAATATCAAAAAGATTCGCACATTCGATAAAGAAACTTTGAGATTTACATGTGTAATTAATGGAAATGTCCGTCAGGATATAATTTTCATATTCAATTTCCTGTTCATTGGCTGTATAGGTTCCGGCTCTGTCCTGATAGCGAATCGTCCAGTTGAGACCAATTCCCGTGTCGGAAATTTTGTGATTCATCTGCAAAAGTGCCTGATGTCTTAAATAATCCAGTGCGTAGGCTGATATGAGTTCTTCGGACAGTTTAGATTTTGTGAGACGTGTGTAATTCAAATTGATTGAGTTTAACCAGGGCTTGAAAAAGTGATTGCCACCCGTATTAATTTGTATGCTGATTTCTGCACCGGTAGTTTTTAGGCGAGTGTAATTCATGCTCGTATATTTTTCTTCGCCGGCATGCTTTACCCAATCGATAGTGTTTCTGCCGATCAGATGAAATGCTTGAACCTGCGCGGTAACTATTTTTTTTCGAAAATAGCTTCCAATTTCAAGATTGATTGCGTCTTCGGGTA
Source organism: uncultured Bacteroidales bacterium (assembly GCA_964407055.1). Lineage (GTDB taxonomy): Bacteria > Bacteroidota > Bacteroidia > Bacteroidales > ML635J-15 > JAQIBY01. The sequence goes on from CAYOUD010000078.1 coordinate 10,442, forward strand.
CAAGCTCCGGATTTCCAAGGTTTGTTGGCCCGGAATAATATAAGTCAGTGAAACTTGGCAATCGCATGCTTTGATTTACTGCCGCCCAGCTACTGAAATTGTCGCTGTGCTTGTAATGAACACGTGCTCCGCCATATGATTTTATTCCGTAATTTTCGGTATAGTGCAATAAACCGCTCAATCCAAAGTGGAATTTTGATATTTTATGGGATTGGTATGATGCCAAAAGATTGATTTGGTCGCGAATCGCTTGTTTCGTAAAACGTGTTGTGTTTTGAGTTTCGTCAGATAGAATAAATCGGTCTATGCCCAATATATTACTTAAAATTTTATCGTGGCGATGATTGATTCCGAGATGGAAATCGCCGAGAAAATTGCTTGTTTTCATGTTGGCAAAGTACCCGAGTACTTGTGTTTTGTGATAATTATGCCCTGCGTAATAATTCCATGGCGCATAAATTCTGGGGACAAACTTTGCTGTATCGTTTTGGTGAGTGAAATAGCTGCCGTTTTGTTGATACAGAGATTCCCGGAAAAGTTCAAAGCGGTCATTGTGTTGTCGGAAATACATTCCCGAACTCAGTTTTATTTTTCCATTTTTTTCAAGTTTAAGACTTCCGAAACTGCTATTTACGGCTTCAAATTGATGCGGATATTTATTTGAATAAAACGATTGTGCACCGAATTGTTTGTTCACGTGACCTGTTTGCAATGCGAGCTTGAGTTTTTTCCTTATCGGGATTGCAGTATGCCAATAGGCTTTCAGCATTTTGAAATCCGTGTTTTCAGCGTGCCCTGCCGATGATTTCCATGCGATGGCTGCATGATGTTTAGCTTTTCCGGTAATAAAATCCACGGCTGTGCTGAGGTCGGCATACTGATGTTGTCCTCCTGCAAGCCAAACTCGGATTTTTTGTTGAGGACTATGTAGATTTTGAAAATTCAGTACTCCGCTGTAAATTCCGCTTCCGGGTTGTTGTGCGGTTCCAGGTGTAAAGCGCTGAATTTGGGTGATACTGATTGTTGGAATGGGAAGGTTTAGGTTATGATGTCCGGTTTGTACATCATTGATTGGGATGCCGTTTAGGAGTATTCCGGCTTGTTCGGGATTTCCTCCTCGGATGCTGATGTCTCCCTGTACTCCGTTAACTCCCCGCTGTCTGATATCAGTTCCGGGAAAATCTTCAGCCAGCTCTGAGGCGTCCTGCACCGAGTTTTCAATTACACGTATGCTTTGTTGAGGAACGCCTGAAAGCCCCATGAAGACACCGGGTTCTGATGTCATAATTTCAACCTCCGGTAAAGTGTCTGCATCTGATAGCTCAGTTATTGCTTGCTTTTCTTGCGCGATGACCGGATGGGTAAGCAAATTATAAGTCATCAAAATCACTCCGATATGTATAACTTTTCCCAGAGATTGAAAGATAGCATAGCTTTTTCTGCTCCATCGTTTGAAATGAAATGCCGGTTTTTGATTCTGCTTTTTTGCTGTCACGCTTTTAGTGTTTAATTTGGGTGCAAAGCTAAAATA
>CAYOUD010000079.1:0-11882 GCA_964407055.1 uncultured Bacteroidales bacterium
TTAAATCACTATTTGCTTATTTTATCGCGTTCTCTCTTGCTGCATTTATGTTTTCAGCTTGTGAAAAGGATGATGACGATGATGATAATCAGGACAATACACAAATTACTAACGAGCAAGCCTTGCAGGTAATCAGTGACTATGCCACTGCACAGAATATGTTTGCTGAGGCAACCGACGAAGCGGATAATGCAGCGCGTGTTTCCGACGATAGTTTGGAAAATAACAATGGCAGCAAAGCGGTTAAAGATGGTACATATCCTGAAATCAGTATTACTCCTTTCGATTTGGATACTTGGCCCAAAACCATTCGTGTCGATTATGGACCAACCAATATGTTGTGTGAAGATGGACGCAATCGGCGTGGAATGATTAACATTGTGGCGACTGATTTTTACAGAAATTCAGGTTCCGAATTGACAACTACCTTCGAGGATTTTTATCAAAATGATTATAAAGTTGAGGGGAATCACATTTGCACAAACAACGGCGAAAATACTGCCGGGAATCTGACCTATTCTCTGATTGTAAACGATGGGCATATTACCACCCCGGAAAGCAAACATATTTATTACGAAGAAAGTACTGAGCGCGAATGGATAGCTGGAGAAGGAACGCTCCTGAATCCTTGGGATGATAATTACCTGATTACCGGAGATCAATCTGGAGTTAGTTCTGATAGCATAGATTATCAGTTGAATGTGCATGTCGCTGATCCGTTAGATGTGCTTGTCGGATGCAAATGGGTACGTGCCGGATTACTTGACCTCGACATCGAAGATTTTCCAACCATTACCATTTATTACGGCGATGGAAACTGCGACAATCAGGCAACTGCCACCATTTATGATGTGGAATATCCGATTGTGATGGAATAAAGGGTTATCCATCACCCTTCTACAAAATACGCATCCGGAAAATTAACAATATAGCAGGTTTTAGTCGCTCGTGTCATTGCTGTGTAAATCCAACGATAGTATGATGCGCCCATCATTTCTTCAGTGATATAACCCTGGTCAATAAAAATAACTTTCCATTGCCCCCCTTGTGCTTTATGACAGGTCAATGCGTATGCGTATTTTACCTGAAGTGCATTTAAAAAAGGGTCTTTTCGCATGGCATCGAATTGCTTTTTTTTGTTCCCGAGATGGGCATAATCCTGAGAAATGTCTCCGTAAAATTGCTTTCCTCTGTCAGACGGAAGTGAAGGTCCGTCGAGCATGAGGATGTCAAGCATCAAACGCAATTCAACTTCCAGTTCAGGGTAATCCACAAATTTCACAAGTGCATCCTGAAAGCGGAAGCCATACATCTCGTGAATGCCTTTCAACCTGACAATTTCAATCATGTCACCATTGGCAATAAAATTAATTGGCGAATTTTCCGGAAGCCAGAAATAATTATTCTTAACCACCATCAAAATATCACCTGGAGACAATTCTTCCTCTCTCCCTAAAATTTGGTTTCTGATTCCCTGATTGTAAACATTGGCATTTTTATTGGACCGACAAATTACCTTTACTTCCTCCATACCGGCATTTTGATATTCACTTTCTATCAAATCCACAAGCTCAGTGCCTGAAATTCTATGAATATCATCAAAATCTGCCGTTGTAAATTTTGGAAGGCTTTTCGGGTCGTTCTGTAGCTGATTTCGAAGTCCTGTTGCATTCATTAATATCCCAGACGATTCCGCTTGACGGATAACTTGAGTAAGCTCGGTATGCAATACAGAAAACCCCCGACTTTCAAATTCGGAAATTTCTAAGGCCGGTGATCCTATTGTGCTGACAGGTGGTAACTGCGCTGTATCACCTATCATAATTAGTCGGCAATTGTCTTGATTATAAACAAATTGCAATAAATCATCTAATAAACGACCGCTACCAAACATACTGCCAGGCGAATAATCATTCGAAATCATTGATGCTTCGTCCACGATGAAAATTTGGTCACGATGTGAGTTAAAACCTAATTTAAAACGTGCGTCGTCAGTTTTGTTGGTGTCCTGACGATAAATATGTTTGTGAATTGTAAACGCAGGATGCCCGGCATAATGCGACAAAACTTTCGCTGCTCGACCGGTTGGTGCCATTAAGACAAATTGTTGTCGTAATGATTTTAAGGCATTTACATACGCAGAAATGACTGATGTTTTACCGGTTCCGGCATATCCTTTAATAATTAGGAGGCTGTTACGGTCTTTAGTTTCGGTAAATTGACACAATAAGTGCAACAATTTGTCCTGGTCATGCGTTGGACTATATGAAAAGTGCTCTGTGATGCGCTGATATAAAAAGTTTTTAAGCATTTGTTGAAATTACAATAAGTATTTAAGGAATTTTCTTAAAAAATATTAATTTTGCTAACAAATTAAACAGAAATAAAGAAATGAAAAAAACAATTACCATTATTATTCAAATCGCACTACTGGCAGTTATTGTTTTATTCGCCTATTTAATAGTGAAAGGGATTCAAAAACCAATTGACTTTGACGCGTTGCGAGATGCCCGCTTTAAGCAGGTTGTTAAACGATTAGAGGACATTAGAACAGCACAGGTTGAGTATAAAAAACAGAATGGCACTTATACTCCTGATTTTGATACTCTGGTGAATTTTATTCAAACCAAATCCATGCCGGTTGTCCGTAAGGAGGGCTTTGTCCCTGATTCATTAACTGAAATCGAGGCAGTAGAATTGGGAATTGTAACTCGTGATACGATTTTTATTCCCTATATGGACACATTGTTTAAAGACATTAAATATAAGTTTAAAAACATCAGGCAGATTTCTGTCGGAACAAAAGCTAAATTCGCTATGGATACCGCCACCGTAATGACTGGTTCCAAAGTAAAAGTGAAAGTGTTTGAAGCAAAAGTTAGTACCTGGGATATTCTCGACGGCTTGGATGAACAATTAATCATCAATTATAATGCGACCAAGTATAAACTGGACGAAGGCGAAGAGCCTGTGCTGAAGGTTGGGTCACTTGTTGAAGCAACAAATAACGCAGGAAACTGGGAATAATTATTGCTTTGATGAAACAACTCAATATTTTTGATAAAGATTTACAAAAAATAGAGCAACAAAATTGCACAATATCCATCCTGCTTGCCAGTGATGGGTATTGCTTTTCAATAAAGGATGTTTCACAGGAGCGTTATATGCTGCTTAAAACATTCCCGGGCGATTACAAGCCGGATGATGTGCAAATTAGCGCTGAAGAACTGATGCAGGCAGTATGGGGTAATCCAAAATTCATTAAAACAGAACATCTGATTTATTCAAACCGGAATTGTTTGTTAATTCCTCCTGCTTTTGACGAAAACACTCAGCTCAATGAGATTGTGAATTTTCATTTTCCCGTGAATTTTGATAAGCTGACATTGAAATCCCGTTTTGATAAGTATTCAATGGCATATTTAGTGAATACTGAAAATCATAAAAAATATATTGAGATTTTTAAGCCCGAACATATCGGGAATATGGCTGAGTCTTTAATTAAGACAGCCCTTGAATATGCCGAAGGACAACAAAATGATGCAGTGCACGTGCAGGTTTGGAAATCGCATTTTGATTTGGTCGTTCTGAAAGACAAGCAATTGCTGATGTTTAATACGTATCGGTATAAAACGGGAAATGATATTGTCTATTTTATTCTGAATGCTTACAAACAACTCGTCCTGGATCCAAAACATTGTGCGCTGATGCTAAGTGGTTGGCTGGAAAAGAACGACAATGCAGTTATTCAACTCAACAAGTTTATTCGAAACATGTATTTTGAAACGGTAAATCCGCATAAGAAATATTCTTATCATTTTCAAGATAGTTTCCCCCACTACTTTATTCACTTTTTAAATATTCATTAATGCGCATTATTGCCGGAAAAAATAAAGGAAGACATATTAAAATCCCGATGAGCTTCTCTGCTCGGCCTACTACAGATTTTGCCCGTGAGAGTATCTTCAATATTATGAATAATCATTATAATCTGGATGAAATCACCTTTTTAGATTTATTTAGCGGAACCGGAGCGTTTACTTATGAAATGATATCCCGGGGAGCTGTTAATATTGTTGCTGTTGAACAGGATGCAAAACAAGTAGCCTTCATTGAAAGACAGACCGGAGAATTGCTTGCTCCTGCGGTGAAAGTGTTTAACAGCGATGCAGTTTCCTTTGTGCAAAAGGTCAAGCACCAATTTAATATTATTTTTGCTGACCCACCATTTGATACTAATTATTATAATGAAATTCACCAAGCTGTTTTTGAGCGAGAATTGCTTCGCCCGGGTGGATTGTTGATACTGGAGCATAATAAAATACACGATTTCTCTGAAAAAAAATACTTTCTGGAAAAACGAAAATACGGAGCAGTGAATTTTAGCATTTTTGAAATGCCGATGGCGGATTAAAGCGATTTATTGATTATCTTTATAGCATAATTATTGTAATTATGCGTCATACAATACAATATCAATCATTAATACTAAGTACTCGGGTGTACATCGGTGATTATCAACGCACTTTGCAAATCATTGAAGATCGGGATGTCATTCTTATTACGGATAGTAATTTAAAATCTCATTATTCTGTATTTGTATCACAGTTTAAACATATTGTGATTCCTCCGGGCGAAGGTTCTAAATCAATGGACATGCTCAATCAAGTTTTAAATCAACTGTTTGAAATGAAAGCCAATCGGGATATTTTAATTCTTGGTTTTGGAGGGGGAGTTGTTACAGATTTAGCAGCTTTTGCTGCCGGCATCTTCAAACGAGGGGTAGATTTTGTTTTAATGCCAACCAGTTTACTCGGAATGGCTGATGCCGCAATTGGAGGGAAAAGTGGAATTAATTACTTCGAGGCAAAAAATCAACTTGGATTGATAAAACAACCCCTTTTTACCTTTATTGACACCCAATTTTTACAAACTTTACCCTATTTGCAATTTCTAAACGGACTTGCAGAGCTCGTAAAGTCAAGTCTTATTTTTTCCGGAAATTCGTGGAATTATATCAAGACACATCAGGAAGCTTTAATGAAAATTCATTCGGATGTTTTGCAGACAGTGTTGCAGGAGGCGGTACAAAACAAGTTACAGTTGGTTGAACTCGATGTCTCGGATACCGGAAAAAGACAATTGTTGAATTTCGGACACAGTTTTGGACATGCCATCGAGGCAAATGAAAAAATCCTGCATGGACTTGCTGTCTGCAAAGGTATGATTGCCGCCTTGAAATTATCGGTCGCTGCCGGATACCTTAAACTCAATCAGGCAAAAGCCATTGCTAATCAAATGGAAGCTTTGGGATTGCCCGTAAATTTTACTTTTAAACCAGAATATTTTGTTTGTTTGGAACAAGACAAGAAACGATCCGCTGATACAATGAGTTTTGTGTTTTTGAGAAATCCGGGAGAGGCCTTTATCGAAAAAATGTCAATGTCACAATTAAAGTTACTTGCATATGATGCACGAAATATTTCCTTCTAAAATAAAAGGAGGTGTGAAAATTCCAGCTTCAAAAAGTGTTGTTCAGCGATTCATCGCTGCTGCTGTGCTTGCTCACGGGCAATCTGAAATATCAAATCCAGGCTCCTCAGATGATATTTTGGCAGCAACACATATTGGGGAGCAACTTGGTGCAGTAGTCAGGCGTTTGGCGAATGGAAATATTTTGATTAACGGTGGAGTAAATGATTTTGGACAGGCTTTGTTTTGTCGCGAATCCGCTTTGTGTGCCCGATTATTTGCCCCGATTGCTGCTTTACATCAAAAATCATTTGAAATTAACGGTTTGCCCGGATTGAGCCGCAGACATCTAAACCATGATTTTGATCAACTTAAACAGTTAGGGTTAAACATTCGGTATGAAAAAAATGGACTCCCTGTATATTTCGGAGGACGTTTAAATCCAGGGACTTATCACATAGATTGCGCTAAAAGTTCGCAATTAATAAGTGGGCTGCTTTTTGCATTGCCTATGCTTCCCAACGATTCCTTAATTGTAGCTGAAAACCTTGTGAGCAGACCGTATGTGCAGATGACTTTAGAGATGATTCGTAAATTTGGCGTTCATATTGAAGAAATTGAAGCAAATCATTTTCATATTCCTGGAAATCAGACATACAAAGCTCAAACACTACATGCCGAAGGAGATTGGAGTGCTGCTTCGAATTTGATTGTGGCAGCTGGGTTAACCGGTGGTCTGAAACTTGAAAATCTGAGTCAAAAATCAAATCAAGCTGATAAACAAGTATTGGATATTTGTAATATGGCAAATATCCCTTTCGAAATAGTGGACGATGCTATATTTGTACAACGCGGGCAACCTAAGGGTTTTGATTTGGATATTATGGATTGCCCCGATTTATTTCCTGCGATTTTGCCTTTGGCTTGTGCTGCAGATTCAGTCAGCCATATATATCATATTGAGCGCCTGGTTCACAAAGAATCTAACCGGCTTGAAGCAGCAATGAGGGAATATACCAAGCTAGGAGCTAAGATTATTCGACAAAATGATTCGTTGGAAATTCATCCCGCACAATTGAAATTTGCTCATGTCAATTCATGGAGAGACCATCGTATTGTCATGAGTTTAAGTGTTGCCGCTATGGCAAATCGGGGTGCAGTAATTCACGATTCAGACCATGTGTCTAAATCCTGGCCGGATTTTTTTAACCAATTTAAAAGTATAGGAGGAAAATTTCATGCACACTTACGGTAAGTATTTTCAAATCCATACCTGGGGAAGTTCCCATGCCACAGAGCTTGGTGTTGTAATTGAAGGTGTTCCTGCAGGAATTACTTTGGCAGAAGATGATTTTATCCGGGATTTGGCGCGTCGGAAAGCCGGTGCAAAAGGGACAACTCCGCGGCTTGAAACGGATGAACCTGAAATTGTTTCTGGTTTGTATCACGGGAAAACTACAGGAGCACCGGTTCATATCAGGTTCCGAAATGCGGCCCACGATAGCTCTGAATATGATAAACGGAAAATTCCTCGCCCGGGACATGCTGATTTTGCTGCCAATGTGAAGTTTTTTGGACATCAGGATGACAGAGGCGGCGGTTTTTTTAGCGGCAGAATGACAATTTTGCTTGTTGCGGCCGGTGTGATTGCAAAAAAAATTATGCCACGGCTTAAAATATCCGCAGAAATTACTCATGTCGGTGGGAATGTAAATATTCAGCAAGCACTTGACGAAGCAATTCAGCAGAAGGATTCACTCGGTGCCCGAATTCAATGCAAAGTGGAAAATCTTTCCACAGGAATCGGTGAACCCAACTTTGATTCAGTTGAATCCATGATATCTCACCTTGTGTTTTCAATTCCGGGTGCAAAAGCCATTGCTTTTGGGTCAGGAGAAAGAGCGCAGGAAATGCGTGGGTCGGAATTTAATGATGTAATTGTTAATGCTGAGGGAAAAACGAAAACCAATCATAACGGCGGTGTCAATGGAGGAATAACTAATGGTAACCCTTTAGTTTTCAGCGTGAAGTTTAAACCGACATCCAGCATTGCAAAACCACAACAAACTTTTAATCCCGAAACCAAACAAATCGAAACGCTCACTGTCAAAGGAAAACATGATGTCTGCTATGCATTGCGAGCTCCGGTTATTGTTGAAGCGGTTGCTGCCATTGCCTTAGTCGATTTGTTTTTTGCTCAAAAAGCCAAAACTTATGAATGATACGTTTTTAAATTCAGTTGCTCAATATATTTTAAATAAACATCGGGGAAAGTTGGCTGACATTGTTATTGTTGTTCCCAATATTCGTGCAGGTCTGTATTTGCGTCGAAGTTTTGCTCAGGCAATCGATAAAGCCACTTGGGCACCACAAATTCTTTCTGTTCAGGATTTTTTCCACAAACAGTCCGGTTTGCAAACTGAAGAACAAATTCCTTTGGTTTTTGAGCTTTATAAATCATTTCAACGCATTGCACCCCAGCTTTTTGAAAGTTTTGATGTGTTTTACCCCTGGGGAGAGGTTATGCTTTCCGATTTTAATGATGTGGACAGTAATTTGGCTGAACCCAAGCAGCTTTTTACGAATATCACCGATTTAAAACAGCTTGAAATGCTTTTTTCCGATTTAGAAAAAAATATTCTCGATGTGATTCGTCGGTTTTGGAGCAATTTGGAAGGTGAAGAGACGAACGATGCCAAAGCAAGATTCCTTTCGGTTTGGAAACAAATCTTGCCGGTTTATCAGGATTTTAAAGCGGAATTGACAAAAAAAGGCTTGGGATATGAAGGAATGATTTTTCGACAAGTTGCCGAAAATTTGAATAATGAGTTGTTCCCGGAGCCGAAGAAGAAACATTATTTCGTGGGTTTTAATGTGTTAAGTCAGTCCGAACAATTTGTTTTCCGATATTATAAAAATCAACATCAGTCAGGATTTTTCTGGCAGTACGATGAAGCTTTGTTGAAACATCCACAGCATGAAGCATTTCAGTTTATTCGGAAATATCTACAGGATTTTCCCTTGCCACAGGATTTTGATTATCCAGCAAAAAGCAGAAAAAAATTAATAAAAATTTATGCTGTTCCCTCAAAAATAGCCCAAGTAAAACTCGCAGCAGCCATTTTAACAAACGATTTTGCAACAACTGACCCTAAGTTTGAGCGGTCTGCGTTAATTCTGCCGGACGAGTCATTGTTGCAGCCTGTCTTGTACTCCATGCCTCAGAGCATTGAGCATTTGAATGTGTCAATGGGTTTTCCGATTGCCTATGCACCACAAGCAAGTCTGGTGAAAATGCTGGCTTTGCTTCAGGAAAATCAGTCAAAAGGCCGGTTTTATCATAAAGATGTTCTGCGTTTGCTGAATCATCCATTATTGCGTGCAATTGACAGTGAAACCTGCAGCGAATTAAAGCAGATGCTGGTGAAAAATAATTGGTTGCGAATTCCTCAAGATCAGTTGCAAAAAGGACACAATATCCTTAAAATGATTTTTCGTTCAATCGATGATTTGCTGGATTTAGGACAGTATTTTACCGGCACGCTTAAAGGAATTTATGAGGAGATTTCCCAGCTCCCCGATATGGAATTTGACTGCGAAATCATTTATCAATTGTATCGGCGAATTAATCGGTTTAATGAGTTTTTGCTGCGTGATAAAATACAGTTTCAGTCCCTGAAAACTTATTTGCACTTGCAAAATAGCATGTTAAATTCTGTATCTGTGGCATTTTCAGGTGAGCCTTTGCGTGGATTGCAGGTTTTGGGAATGCTGGAAACCCGGTTGCTGGATTTTGACCAAATGATTATTCTGTCCATGAACGAAGGTCACTTTCCCGGACAGAGTTTTAAGAAATCATTCATCCCGTACAACCTGCGAAAAGCATTTCAGTTGCCCACCATCGAATTGCAGGATGCCATTCATGCGTATTATTTTTATCGAATGATTATGTACCCTGAAAAATTGCATCTTTTGTACAATGTTGCTGATGAGGGGTTTATGAAAGGGGAGCGCTCTCGATATATACAACAGTTGATGGTGGAAAGCGAGTTTGAAATTGAAAATATTCCGGTGCACGTTACAGTTGAAACCAAAGATAAACAGGTTCGTGAAGTGAAAAAAGATGCACATAGCATGTCTGTCCTCAAAAAGTACGTTAACGGACAGGGAAAATCATTTAGTCCTTCACAATTAAATACTTACATTCATTGCAGTATGGCGTTTTATTTCAAATACATACTCGGTGTACGTGAGGAAGATGAGCTTGTTGATCAGATCGGGGCGATGGAGTCCGGTAATGTCCTGCATAATAGCATGAAGGCATTGTACGATCCGTATCTTAACAAATCCATTACCAGCTCAGATTTTGATGTTCTGATCTCTGATAAAAAGCAGATTGATAAGGTCATAAACGAGGCCTGGAAAGCACAAATGAAAAAAGCAGGAGAGCTTGAAGTGACAGGATTAAATGCATTAGGCATGGAGTCTGTGAAAATTTTTGTGGATCGTGTGCTCAAATTAGACCAAAAATATGCACCAGTTAGGCATCTTGGAGGGGAATTAACCCTTGAAAAAATGTTTTCACTTTCCATTGGGCAGGAGCAGATGCAGATTTCCCTAAAGGGCAGCATTGACCATCTTGATTTTGCAAATCAGGTGATTCGTGTCATGGATTATAAAACCGGTGGCGTTAAAAAACTTGCTTTTACAGAGTTGTCTGATACGTTTGCACGCGAACGCAAGTCAGTCCTTGATTATGCGTTTCAAGTCCTGTTTTACGCTTGGTTGTTTATGGGGCATAAAGATTTTGAGGTGTATAACGAAACTCCGATTATGCCCCTCGTGCTCTTTACAAGAAGCAATGAAGTGGTGCAATTGAGCTTGAACAATGAAATTCAGACCGATTTTCGTGAAATTATTGATGCGTGGACAAAGGAAATGTCATCACTAATCGCAGAAATATTAAATTCGGAAAAGCCATTTCGGATGACAAGTGAAAAGACCCACTGTGATTATTGTCCTTTTAAAAGTTTGTGCTATTGATTGAATCTCTGAGTCGGGAACGCAAGCGGACGAACAGGGTTCGGGAGACAGGTGCTACCTGCCTGCCAATTTATTAAATCAGCATGAATTTTTTGGGTTAATACCCGACAACCAATACATCAACAAACCGCTCAAATTTCGATTCATATTCTACGTGATAGGTTCCCGGTTTAAAGCATTGAATTTTAACGGTAAATGAATCGCTAGTAATGGATTTCTCATAAACAACAGCTCCCTTAATATCGTAAATCCGAATCGCATCAAATCTTGAACATTCGGAAAATTCAATGCTGTTTTTTGCGGGATTCGGATAGAATACCGGATTTGTTTTACTTATCGCTTCATCAATCAGATTGTTTAAATCATTTAGGTTTGCTCGGCGCAATCCGGCATTCACATTAAAAAACGATTCATTGGAAAACAAAATTTGTTGATTGTCAAGAAAACTTACCGCCTCTGTCTGATGCAGGACTAGCGATAGATTAATTTGCATTTGCAAGCCGTCAAAAAAATCATTTTCAGGATAATTTTTCAGTAAATAAAGGTAGGATGCTGATAAATTGGAGCTGTAGGCCAAAAGCAATATTTCTCCTGTTTCCGGATTATAATCTGCATCGGTAATTAATGCTCCGACATCAAGGCTATCTTTCAGATTTGCAGCATAATTGCCGCTTTGTTTGGGTAGTGCATAAAGATAAGTTTTTTCATTCTCCCAATTTTTTGAAAAAAGATACAGGCTGTCAGAAGTTGCAATCATCGCTTCGCAATCAAAATTGTGCGCATGACTTTCCCAGTCAAAACTGCTTTGATTCGGATAATAGAAATTGATTGTATCTGCGATAAGCGTATTGCTTTCACTAAATTGAGCTTTATCAAGCTTGTAAATGCACAAATCGCTACGGTCTCCGTTGTTATTCCCGAAATCCCCGATATAAATAAAATTAGTATCTGCGGAAATTGCCTCCCAATCTTTATTTGTGGCATTTACAATTTGTTTTTCGCCGATAATATTTCCGCTGATTGTGTCAATGCAATATAGTTTTGCTTCATTGCCGGAATCGTTGTGTGTCCAAAGGGAATCGTTAACCCAAAGTAATCCCGATGTTTCGGATATCTCATCATTTAAATCACATAACCAAATGCTGTTTAGGGATTGCCCGCTCAATTGCGAAATCCCAGTGAAAAAAATAAATAATATGCCGAGTGAGAATCGCTTCATAGGACGGTAAAAATACGCATAAAATTTTACTTAAATATTTTTTATTGAAAAGTCGCAGATTATAATTGTAAGCATTTTAATGATTGTTTAGGGAATTTCAAGCATACCTAAAATTAGGTGTAAACTATTAATTGTTTTTAGGCTTTAA
>CAYOUD010000080.1:0-11740 GCA_964407055.1 uncultured Bacteroidales bacterium
AAATAAGCTGTTCTTTCAATGACACAATGGAGCTGTCTTTACCGGAAATCTCGGAATCTTTCGCAACATAACTTGCCCTGCCTAATATCACCCACACTTTCCCGGGAATGTATTTCGCGAAAATTGAAAGTCCATGTGATATTAACCCGGTTTTCCGGGGAATGTGAATTTTATGGATTTTCAAGGCATACCACCAACTTTGCGTGCTGAAATAAAATCCTGCCCATAAAAACAGAGTGGCAAGTCCGAGATACCAGTAATTCAACTGTATGTCAGAAAAGACCAAGTAATCTACTTGTGTCAGGTAAATGACAAAGATGATAATGGAGAGGTAAAATAAAATATTGAAAAATCGTTTCATCGGCACAGTACTTCAAAATCTTTAAAAATGAGCCTATTCCACAGAACTTCCCACATTTTCTTCTTCACATCTAACATGATTTCTTGTTAATTTTAGTTTTGTAATTTCAATTTTAAAGATAGCAATTTTAAAATGAAAAACACAGCATCTATATTGGATGGTTAATCGTTATGTTCTTAACTGTTTTGGGTTGTAAGCCTAATCCTTTAGAAAAGCATTTGACTGAAATTTTGTAAAGTTTTCCATGAAAAAACATCAGTTATTGTGAAAAAGTTTTGTGCATTTATAAATTAAAATTCACGGAGACGTACGAGTATCTGTCCATACAGTCAAGTGTTTAGTTCATGATGTTCGAGTTCGAGGTGCTATATTGAGCTCCGTCGAAATGCTTGTGAAGTTTTGAAAATCAAGGAGTCCGCCAGCTGGCGGATCGACTGTTTTCAAAACAAGCATAACGAAGAATTTAGCGAAGCGGTATCACGAACACCGCTAAAACAAAATCCTATCGTGAGTAAATCGGACATTATGGCAAAACACTATTTACTCCACTGAATACTCCACATTTTCTTCCTTAATCAGCGCTTGATTTTGCATGCGCAGATACAATTGCACAACGGCGAGCACATCTTTTTCGCAATATTTTGCAATGCGGGTTACATCGTTTTCCTCGTAATAAACCGAAGCAACTTGTGAGCCGTCGATATCGTCCTTTGGTGTAGGAATGTTGAAAATCGCAGTCAACAAATCCAGCGAGGTATAATGCTTGTAATCGCCGAATTTCCATAAATTCATGGTGTCAAGATGTTTGACTTCCCATGGTTTTTTTCCGGCAATATTAATAATGTCAGGTAAGGGAATGCCATTTACCAGCATTCTGCGAGCCACATAAGGAATATCAAATTCGCTGCTATTATGTCCGCATAGAAACTTTTCTCCGGTTGCAGCAAATTTGTTTAACATATCGGCAAAATCCCTCAATAAACTTGCTTCGTCCGTGCCATAGTACGATTTAAGTCTGAAAATTCGTTCGCCATCTTTCATGCTGATGTGTCCTGCAGAAATGCAAACAATTTTTCCGAATTCCGAATAAATTCCAGCGCGCTGATACACGTCTTCGGCAGTTTCTCCCTCTTTACGGAAATACCCTGATTTTCTTTCCCAATGTGCTTGCATGCGTTCTGATAAATCCTCAAAATTTGGCGTTCCGGGAACCGTTTCTATATCAAAAAAAATAATGCTACTAATTGGTATCTCGCTCATAATTCCTATTTTAAATTATTCTGAATGTAATTAGTTAGAATCTTAATTGCAATTTTGTTTTGCCCGCCTTGTGGAACAATAATATCCGCAAAACGCTTAGTAGGCTCAATGAATTGTTCGTGCGATGGTTTCACAGTTTTTACATAACGATCTAAAACCGTTTTTATCGAACGACCACGCTCAATAATATCCCGGTTTATCACACGTGTTAACCGGTCATCTGCATCTGCATGAACAAAAACCTTCAGATCCATCAGTTCTCGCAATTTCGGATGACTTAAACACAAAATGCCCTCAATAATAATTACTTTTCGGGGTTCAACCGGAATCGTTTCATCTGCTCGCGTACAGGTCAAATACGAATAAATCGGCTGCCCAACCTGATCCCCGTTTTTTAATGCAGTCACATGCTCAATCAACAAATCCCACTCAATGGCATTGGGATGGTCAAAATTAATTTTTTGCCTTTCCTTAAGCGGAAGATGACTGTTATCTTTATAATATGAATCCTGTGGGATTAAAGAAATCTCACTTTCCTTCAAATTATTGGCGATTTTTTTAACAACAGTTGTTTTGCCTGAGCCTGTACCTCCTGCTATTCCTACAATTAACATGATTTGCTTTTTGGTTACAGTTTAGTAATTTTGATTTTCAAGATAATAATAATTTGATAAATGAAAGAATTACCACTTTATCCTATAAAATTTCATCCCGTTTATAAAGAAAAAATCTGGGGCGGAAATAAATTGAAAACACAACTCAATAAACAAAATGCTCCGGAAAAATGCGGTGAATCCTGGGAAATTTCTGCTGTACCCGGAAGTGTTTCTGTTGTGAAAAATGGATTCCTTGAGGGGAATAGCCTGCAGGATATTCTTGAAATTTACATGGGAGATTTGGTTGGCCCGGATATTTTTGAGCTTTATGGTGAAAATTTTCCTTTGCTGATAAAATTTATTGATGCAAACGACGATTTGTCCGTGCAAGTGCATCCCGATGATGAGACAGCTGCAAAAAAACATCAGTCTTTCGGAAAAACAGAAGCCTGGTATATTATTGATGCAGAAAAAGATTCGAGACTGATTTCAGGTTTTAACAAAGCCCTCGGAAAATCAGAATTTGTTTCCAGAATGAATAATAATGACATCCTTCCGGTATTGAATCGGGTCCCGGTTAAAGCTGACGATTTGTTTTTTATTCCTGCCGGACGAGTGCATGCAACCGGTAAAGGCATCCTGTTTGCAGAAATACAGCAAAACAGTGATGTAACTTATCGTATTTATGACTGGGATCGCATGGGTGTCGACGGAAAACCACGACAACTGCATGTACAGGAAGCATTGGAAGTGATTGATTTTTCTGAAGTAAAACAGGCAGAAACTCCCTATGAATCTACAATCAATGCGCCGTCTCGAATGCTGCGCACCGATTATTTTATCATGAATATGATTCATATTGATAAAAAAATCACAAAATCTTATGTGGACTGTCAATCGTTTGTAGTGTATATGTGTGTAGATGGAAAAGCTGAAATCCGATCTGACAATACATCAGAAACCATTGAAAAAGGAGAAACCATTTTATTACCCTATGAATTAATGGAAATCCAAATCATCCCTGACAAAGAAGTGAAACTGATTGAAGTCTATATTGAATTGGAATAATTATTTTTGGTAGGGATGCGATTAATCGAATCCTTACTAAAAATGTAATCACATTTTTTTATCTTTAAGCAAATTTATAACTAAAACTTAAAACCAATGCGAATTTCCCGTATTGAATCAACCAAAACAATTGATGTTCAAGATGATGAAGTGGATTTGAGTTTGTTGAATCCCATCATTGAAAAACACAAAAATAAGCCTGGTATTATGATTCCGTTGCTCCAAAGCACGCAGGAATTGTATGGATATTTACCCAAACAGGCTTTTCCAAAACTTGCGGAAGAAACTGGCTTAAAGCTAGCTGACATGTTCGGAGTTGCTAGTTTTTATACGCAATTTCGATTGAAACCCGTTGGAAAATTCATTGTGAAAGTTTGTCACGGAACAGCATGTCACGTACAAGGTGCAAAAGCTTTGACCGATGCAATTGAAGACAGCTTGAAAATTAAGGATGGAGAAACGACAGATGATCGTTTGTTTACTCTGGAATCTGTGGCATGTCTCGGATGTTGCTCTTTGGCTCCGGTTATCATGATTAATGAGGAAACTTATGGAAACCTTGACGGAAAAGCAGCAACTAAAATTATCCGAAATATCCGATTAGAAGAAAAATTAAAATAAACACCCGGAATAAAACATTTACTATGGGCAAAACCAAAGTCATTGTCGGTCTGGGTTCCTGCGGAATTGCTGCAGGAGCAAAAAAGACCTTTGAAAAAATTCAGGCACTTAAAAAAACTGAAAATCTTGATTTTGAACTCAAGCAAACTTCCTGCATAGGAATGTGTTATAACGAACCGCTGGTAGAAATCATCGATGATGACGGACATTACCTTTACGGAGGAATTGATGAGGATAAGGCGATGGAAGTTATTGAAAAACATGTGGTTCAACATGAGCCGCTGAAAGACTATGTCGTGCAATCGGATTTATTTGAAACAATGGACGATGTTTTCTTTGATGATCAGGTGAAAATTGCACTTCGAAACTGCGGATACATCGACCCGGAATCCCTTGAAGAAGCCGAAAATACCGGTGCATATCAGGCGATGAATAAAATTCAAAAAGACAATATTGATGGGGATGCTATTATTCAATCTGTATTAGATTCAGGATTGCGTGGTCGTGGCGGCGGCGGTTTTCCTACCGGGAAAAAGTGGGTATTCGCCAAAAATAGTGAAAGTGATGAAAAATATATTATTTGCAATGCCGATGAAGGCGATCCGGGAGCATTTATGGACAGATCTTTACTTGAAGGCGACCCTCATGCAGTGCTCGAAGGCATGATGATTGGTGCATATGCAATTGGTGCTCAACAAGGTGTGATTTATTGTCGTGCAGAATATCCGCTTGCAATTAAACGACTCAATATCGCCATTGAACAAGCAAGAGAAAAAGGATATCTCGGAGAAAATGCTTGTGGAATTGATGGCTTTAGTTTTGATATTTATGTCAAAAAAGGTGCCGGTGCTTTTGTTTGCGGTGAAGAAACTGCGCTGATGGCATCGGTTGAGGGAGAACGCGGGATGCCGAGGAAACGTCCGCCCTTTCCTGCCGTTAAAGGACTTTGGGGAAAACCCACAAATATTAATAATGTAGAAACTTGGGCAAATGTTCCGTGGATTATCCGTGAAGGCGCTCAGGAATATGCAAAATACGGAACCGAAAATTCCAAAGGAACAAAAGTTTTTGCCCTTACCGGAAAAATAAAACACGGCGGCTTGGTTGAAGTCCCGATGGGAATGAGCATCCGCGATATTGTGTTTAAACTTGGAGGTGGAATTCTCAACAATAAAGCGTTTAAGGCCGTACAGCTCGGAGGTCCTTCCGGTGGTTGTATTCCAGCTTATATGGCGGATACCATTGTGGATTATGATTCAGTAAATGCAACTGGAGCAATTATGGGCTCAGGTGGATTGGTTGTGATGGATGAAACCACTTGTATGGTTGATATGGCCAGATTCTTTCTGGATTTTACCACGAAAGAATCCTGCGGAAAATGTACATTCTGTCGGGTCGGAACCAAACGTATGTTGGAAATATTGACACGCATTACAAAAGGGGATGGCAAAGAAGGCGATATCGAAAAGCTGGAAGAATTGGCGTATAAGGTCAAAGAAAACAGCTTGTGCGGATTAGGACAAACGGCGCCGAATCCGGTGCTTACTACCATTAAATATTTCAGAGATGAGTATGATGCGCATATCCGGGATAAGAAATGTCCTGCAAAAGTTTGTACCGAGCTTATTACTTATGTGGTGGATGAAGAAAAATGTACCGGTTGTACTGTCTGTGCAAAAAATTGTCCGGTTGATGCCATCTCAGGAGAACGCAAGCAAATCCATTTTGTCGACCAGAATGTTTGTATTCAATGTGGTGTATGCTACACAAAATGTAATTTCGATGCAATAAAATTACTGTAAAACGGTGAAACCAAAGATCAATGGATAAACTCAATATCATATTAAACGGAGAAACAGTACAGGGAATTCCCGGCGAAACAATTCTTGAACTTGCAAATCGTCACGGCATGGAAATCCCAACCCTTTGTCACGATAAAAGACTAAAACCATATTCATCATGCTATGTCTGTGTTGTCGAAGTTGCCGGACGAGGAACTCAACCATCCTGCTCAACTGAAATCGCTGAGGGAATGCAAATTAATACCGATAATCAAAAGGTATTTGATGCCCGCAAAATGGCACTCGATTTATTATTGAGTAATCATTATGCAGATTGTGTGGCTCCCTGCAAAGAAACCTGCCCTGCCGGTGTTGATGTTCAAGGATATATTTCACTGATCGAGAAAAAACAATACAATGACGCCATTGCTCTGATTAAGGAAGATAATCCATTGCCTGCAATTTGTGGTCGTGTATGTGTCAGACCATGTGAGGCCGCCTGTCGCAGAAACTTGCTCGATGAAGGAAATGCTGTCGGAATTGATTATTTAAAGCGTTTTGCTGCCGATCAGGATTTATTGCATTCCAATCATTATAAACCTGAAGTGGCGGAACCTACCGGTAAAAAGGTTGCAATTATCGGAGCCGGTCCCGGCGGATTATCTGCCGCTTATTGGTTGCAACAAAAAGGACATCAATGCGATATTTTTGAAGCCAATGAACATCCCGGAGGTTGGTTGCGTTATGGCATTCCTGAGTATCGGCTTCCAAATGACTTGCTTGATAAAGAAATTGAAACCATTACCGAGTTAGGCAGCAAGATATTTACAAAACGAAAACTCGGTGATAATCTGTCTTATAAAAAAATCCGTAAGGATTATGATGCAACCATATTAACAATCGGTTCGCAGCGCGGAACACTACTCCGTGCTGAAGGGGAGGAAGCCGACGGCGTATTTAGTGGTATCGATTTCCTTCGAAATATGGAAATGACCGGACAGAAATACGATTTTTGCGGAAAAACAGTCGTAACCGTCGGTGGTGGAAATACTGCTATGGATTGCTGCCGTACTGCAATGCGTTGCGGTGCCGAACGATCCATTATTGTGTATCGCCGTACTGAAAAAGAAATGCCTGCAAATCCAATAGAAATTCACGAAACCAAAGCGGAAGGCATTGAGTATATGCTACTCACAAATCCCGTTAAGGTGAATTCCGATGACGCCGGAAAAGTGAAATCAATGACATTAATAAAAATGGAGCTCGGCGCACCTGATGCATCCGGTAGAAGACGTCCGGTGCCGGTTGAAGGTTCCGAATATAAGTTGGAATGTGACTATATCCTTGCGGCAATCGGTCAAAAAACCGACGCGAATTTCATGGATGATATCAATACTAATTCTGACGAAGGAAAACTGGAACTCAACCGTTGGGGCGATATTGATGCCAATGAAAAAACGCTGCAAACTGGAATAAAATCTGTCTTTGCAGCAGGTGACGGAGTAACCGGTCCTGCGACAATTATTGAGGCAATTGCTCAGGCAAAAACTGCCGCTCATTCTGTCGATATGTTTTTGCGGGATGAAGAGCCGATGCCAATTCCAAAACCCTTTGTTAGTAGAAAAGATAATTTTAAAACCCAAATTTCTGAAGATTATCTTGGTCGATATCGAAAACAATTGCGTCACGAAATGCCTGTGCTTTCTGAAAATGACAGAAAACATTTTAGAGAAGTTGAGTTGGGATATGAATCTGATCAAGTTGCAGTTGAGGAAGCCCACCGATGTTTAGAGTGCGGTTGTTCCGAATTTTTTGATTGTGATTTGCAGAGATATTCCACAGAATATCGTGTCGAACAGGAAAAATTTAGTGGTGACTTCATTGAAAAAGCGATTGATTTTTCGCATCCTTATATAGAAATTGATAATAATAAATGCATTTTATGTTCCCGCTGCGTGCGGATTTGTAAAGATGTTGTCGGTGCGTCGGCACTTGGGCTTGTTGAACGCGGATTTGACACCTACGTTGCCCCTGCTATGGGAGAGTCCCTTGTGGACAGTAATTGTGAATCCTGTGGATTGTGTATTTCTGCCTGTCCGACAGGCGCAATTACAGAAAATGCGAAATTTAAACCCGGTCCGGTAAAAACCGAAGCAATTAAAACAATCAGTCCGTTTGGATCCATTGGCGAAAGCATTCAGCTTGAACATAAAAACGGATTTGTTTTCCGTGTAAACGGAACTGAAGGCATGATTAATCCGCTAGGGAATATTGACCGATTCGCGAAATTTGCCTATAATTTTATTAATAAGACTGATCGGATTACAAAACCATTAATCCGTCGTAAAGGCAAGTTAGAGGAAGCCAGCTGGGATGAAATTAAGCATGTTTTGCAGGAAAAATTGGATTATGACAAACCCACTGCTTTATTTGCCGGCGGACGATTGACCAACGAGGAGCTTTTTGCCATGAAAACACTGTCAGAGCAAGTTCCAATGGTAAAATATACCGGGTCTTTCCATTTATTGCACATGGGAGAGGGGCATTTGAATGCATCTGAAATTAACATGCCGTTTGATCAATTTGACCGGGTAGAGCAAATTCTGCTTATGCATCCGCAAATTAATATGGATGATGCAACCTTGGGTTTTATGGTTAATGAGGCAAAAACTCAACATGATGCCGAGGTGATTTTAATTACTGACCGTGAAAATCCAAAACTGGAGCAGAAAATGAGTCGGGTAATTCGCATTTTATCTTATGATGCATTGTTCAAAGCGATCAATCACTATTTGCTGAGTCATAACTTGCAAAATGACATGTTCCTGAATCATCATTGCGATGAATTGGACGCATACAAATCTAAATTGCTGAAAGCGGATTTTTCGGCATTATGTCAACGCGCAGGGCTATCCGAAAAAGAGATCTCAGACCTATTCAATACATATAATTTGAGTCAGCATGCCTTGATCATTACGGCAGAACGCTATCTGAATCAAGCTGCACTTGCAGAAGCCCGTAACTTATGTTTATTAACCGGAAAACTTGGAAAAACATCCTCTGGATTAATTAATGTCAAGGAAAAGAATAATTCGCAGGGAACTATAGATATGGGTTTGGTTTCAAATATTCAGAATGTTCGTGCTGCTTTTTATCGGAAAGAAATGAAGCAAATTTTTATTTTTGGTGAAGACCCTGTTGGAACTGCGAAAGATAAGACAGCAGTAAAAGCTTCAATAGAATCGTCAGATTTTCTGCTTGTTCAGGATTATTTTATGAATGAAACTATTGAAATTGCTGATGTTGTGTTACCTGCAAGCTTGCCCTTTGAAATCGGAGGTAGTTTTACCAACACCCAAAAAATGATTCAGCAATTTGATGCAGGATTAAAATCTAAACTTGAAAAAAATAGTTTGCAACAGATTGCTTTTCTCGGAAACCTGTTAAGTGCGGATAAACCCGAAATTTCCGACACGGTTCATGCGCTTAATGAGCAAATGTTCCCGAAATTAAAATCGGATGCAAATCCTTATCGAATAGTCATTTCTGACGACAAAAGCTTGTCTGAATTTCATCATGCCGCAGACCTTGTTATGAAATTATTTGACGATGAGTTTGAGCATGCATTTAAATCCTAAACTAATTTTTTTTCTTATGAGCGAAATAAATACAATTAAAGACATTCTCAATTTTGCCATTGAGCAGGAACAGGAAGCGGTTGATTTTTATACTGAATTGGCAGCAAGGTCTTCATCAAAAGACATGAAACAAGTGTTTACGCAATTTTCCAAAGAGGAAATTGGGCATAAAGCACGATTGACCCGCATTCGTGATGAGCAGATTTTTGATTGGAAAGATTCTGCCGTTGCAGATTTAAAATTGGCAGATTATATGACAAAGGTGGAGGCCTCCCCGAATATGGATTATCAGGATACTTTGATTTTGGCAATGAATAAGGAGAAAAATGCGTACAATCTTTACTTAAGCCTTTCGGAACGCGCACCAAGTAAAGCGCTCAAAACGGTATTTCTTTCACTTGCTAATGAAGAATCCAAACACAAATTGCGTTTCGAAAAAGAGTATGACGATTTTGTTTTGAGAGAAAATTAATAATTTGCTATCTTGTGACATAATTACTAAGTCGGGTAATAATCACTTGAATTTTGGTCTGATTATTGCCTGATAACAGGACATTTTGGAGCCATTTTTTTAAAATAAATCTTAAAAAACGAAACAATTATAAAAAAAATTACGACAATTGTGTTTTGCATAATCTTTTTTGGATTTTCCGTAAACACTTATGCACAGTTTAATAAACTGAAAGACAAAGCAAAAAACACAACAGAAAAACAAAAAGATGCATAGTGACAGTTACACCGAAAAACTGATTGCCACTATTGATGCGTTTTATTCGCCAACTGTATCTGATGATATCATTGCTTCCTTGAAAAAGAAAGTAGAGCGCAGCTTTGATGAAGAAGATTGGATCGTTTATCCGACCGATTGCATGAAAGATATTGATGTGACATTGAAAACAATTGATGGGGGAAAAGCCTTCTTAACTGGTGATGATCCTGCTTTGAATGAATTCGAAAAGTCACTAATTGACCCAAAAGCGAAAATTCAGGCTTATGTTGATGGTGGTGGTTTGGAAAAACGTGCTGTTGAAGTTGAAAAACGATTGGTTGAAAAACGTCGTTTGCACGATGCCGGAATGACAGACCAATCTGTGGTTAATGTTGTCAACACAAAAATGGACGAAGCAAAATACGGAACCCCGCAACGTGTTGTTATTACAAGCAGATCATGGGAAATTGAAGAGAATGATTACGGACAGCCCAAATTGAAGTTTGTGAGAGTTGATATCGCAACCAAAAAAGCAGATGGGAAATGTTATTATGTGAAAGGATCTGTTGCTCAGAAACATCAAAGAGGTGGAGTTTACGGTGAAAAATATCTTAATATTTATTACACAGAAGGCGAAATGAATTGCAACAATATCAATGAATAGGTCTCTTTCTTGAAATAAAAAAACCACCCACTATCGCACGAATTTTTCGTGTGGTATAAGAAACCTCGTTACTACAAAAATCTATTGTGCGTAGCGGGGTTCTTTATTTTTGTTCATCACGTTTCTCATTCTATCTTTAAAATTTTTTACCTTTGGAAAAAATATGCATATGAAGCTTCACACCAAAAGGCTTGTCAAAAAATACGGGAAACGAACGGTTGTTAAAGGCGTTTCTGTTGAGGTAAATCAAGGCGAAATTGTTGGACTGCTTGGTCCAAATGGTGCCGGAAAAACCACCACATTTTACATGATGGTAGGCCTTGTTGTGCCTAATGAGGGTAAAATATTCCTTGATGACAGAGACATTACTCGTTATCCGATTTACAAACGTGCACGGCTTGGTATCGGGTATCTTGCTCAGGAAGCTTCTATATTTCGGAAAATGAGTGTTGAGGATAATTTACGTGCAGTATTGCAAATGACAAAGCTTTCAAAACACGATCAAATTGCAAAAACAAATAAATTAATTTCAGAATTTGGCTTGGAGCGCATCCGAAAATCAAAAGGCTTTCAATTGTCTGGTGGCGAACGTCGTCGTACTGAAATTGCTCGTGCGTTAGCGCTTGATCCCGCCTTTATACTTTTAGATGAGCCATTTGCAGGTGTGGATCCTATCGCCGTTGAGGATATTCAGAAAATAGTTGGCGAATTGCAGCATCGAAACATCGGGATTTTAATTACCGACCACAATGTCCACGAAACACTTTCCATTACCAATCGCGCTTATTTATTGTTTGAGGGAAATATTCTGAAATCCGGTACAGCTCAAGAACTTTCAGAAGATGAGCAGGTAAGAAAAGTCTATCTCGGCGAAAACTTTAAGTTGAGAGATTAATAGATAAATAATGTTTATCTGTATTTCGGCTTAAAAACGCTACATCTAACTTTTTGCGGTGATTTTTTTGGGGTATTCTCTTCACTTATGTACAACAGATTGCATAACCCGCATTATTCATGCGATTAGCTTTGTGTAGATACAAGG
>CAYOUD010000081.1:0-11735 GCA_964407055.1 uncultured Bacteroidales bacterium
CTTTGGTGGTATTAGCAAGCATTGCTTTTGCACAAGTAGTTGGTGTTCATGCTCCAGCTGCTACTAAGGACAAGTTACAAAAAGTGAATCACTCTCAGCTTAGAGGTGACGAAGTGGTTTATTGGGAAGTTACTTTTGAAGAAGATGAGCCAATTTGGACATTTGGATATGACGTTGGAGAAAAATCTTGGAACGTAACTGACCAAGCAGGTGCTCCTGCAACTTGGGAACCTTCACCAGGGTCTTATTATTTACAATACCTTGGTGACTATTCTGAAACAGGTAACGAGGTTGATGGTCATTGGGCATGGGTTGATATTATCAGTGATTACCCTGGTTTGGGTGGTGACGGACAAGAAGTATGTAATACTTGGATTCAGTTTGACAGTATTAACTTGCTTGAATCAGATAATCCTAAAATCAACTTCTATCAAATGTATAGACCATTGAATTCTGTTGCAACATATGTTGATATATCTATAGACGATGGTGCTACATGGAATACAATTGAAGTGAATGGTGATGTACTTGGAAACGATTATGCGCCAATTCAATCAGATTTATATATTGGAGGATATGCAGCAAATGAACCTAACGTTTCTATTCGTTTCAGATGGGAAACTTCAGCTGTTAGTAGTGTTGCTGGTTATGGATGGGAGATTGATGACATTAAAATTGTTGATAATCCAGCAGTTGATATGTTCGTAAAAGAGGGAGTTATGAACTTCTTCCAGTATGTTGATTATACAAATCCTGCAGATGCTGATTATTTTCACATTAGCTCACATTATGGACAGATTCCAGAAGAGCAATTCGAGAGTGCAGCTGCAGTTATGGTTTTCAACGGTATTTTGGAAAGCAAAGGATATGCAGAAGTTATTCCTGAATTCAATGTCACTGTGTTTGATCCTGATATGACTGAAATTTATAATGAAACTGTAACTGCTCCAGCTTATAATATTACTGAACTTGATACTGTTGATGTTTCAGTAGAATTAGCTTTGGATACTGAACCAATGAGAGGTGAATACACTGTTATTTATAATGTTATTGCAACAAATGAAGAAAATCCTGAAGATAATATTGATACAACTTATTTCAACGTGACTGATGAAATTATGGGTCGTGATCTTGGTAATATGACATCTACCGTAAGTCCTGTAAATTGGCAAGATGGTGGTGTAGATGGAGACATGATGGGAACGGATTATTTGTTCTTGTATGAAACCACCATTTTAACAATGGATGTGTTTATTGCTGATCGTAGTACTACAGGAACCTCATTTGTTGCACACGTTATGGAATATGACGATATAGCTACTGATTATGTGGACCTTGGGGCTAGTGGTTTGATTGTGGTTGATTCATCTATGCTTGATACATGGGTTACAGTTACTTTCCCAGATCCAATTACTATTATCCCTGATTCAGAAACTGGTGATTTTGAAGTAAAAGCTGCTGTAGAATTGTTTTTTGGTGATGGGGACCTTTTTATTGGTGCTGACCCAACAACTATTTCGAGTTCGTGGGGTACAACTTGGTATTTCATGGAAGGAGATTCCCCACAAGAATGGAGAGCAATTAGTAATTATGGTGGCGCAGGAATTGGTTTACGTTTGAATACTCCTAAATCAAATGCAATTGCTCCAATTAACGCTGATAACGTGAATGTTTATCCAAACCCATCTACCGGACATTTCACTATCGAAAACGTTCGCGGTGCTGATGTTGAAATATTCAACCTCGTTGGACAACGTGTTTACTTAGCTCAAAATGTTGATCAAAACATTAATGTTGATTTGAGTAATCTTTCTGAGGGAACTTATATCGTAAAAGTAAGCGGTACAAATACCTTCAAAACTCAAAAAATTAACATCGTAAAATAATTCGTTTTAAACGATATTATATTAAAAAGACCGGTGCTGCCGGTCTTTTTTTATTTTAACCCGTAAAATTCATGCCATACCCTTTGTGCAGATTTGAAGATGTGCAAAGATAATGGCAAGCATTAATCAACAGCGCCTTATGTTAACATCTAACTATTTGCGGTGAATTTTTCGGGTTAAGTTCCTGTCTCTTCACCAAGAATCAACTTGATTTGCCGGAAAATCGTTAACGCATGGTTAAATCCTGATTATAAATTCGATAAAGTGATTTTTTATTCTAAATTTGAGATATGATAATTTTTCGTTTATTACGGGAAAGTGTAAGTTTTGCATTTCAGTCTTTACGGGTAAATAAACTTCGTACGCTTTTGTCATTGCTTGGAATTACCATTGGTATTTTTGCAATGATTTCTGTTTTCACAGTGATTGATTCGCTGGAAAAGCAAATACGTGACTCAGTTTCCAGTCTGGGTGATGATGTGATTTATATTCAAAAATGGCCTTGGGAATTTTCTCAGGACTATGCATGGTGGAAATATATGAACCGCCCTGTCCCAACATTGGAAGAATATGAAATGATCCGGGATAATGCTAAAAATATTGCTGCCTGCACCTATATGGGTAGTGCCATGCGTAATGTGAGCTATGAGGCTGTAAATACAAATTCACCAATTTTAATTGCAACCCATGATTACAAAGATAATCGGGCATTTGATATTTCTAAAGGGCGATATTTTAGTGAAAAGGAGTCGCTTATGGGAAGTAATGTTGCCATTATTGGATATAATATTGCAGAAAATTTATTTTCCGGACAAAATCCGATTGGGAAAGAGCTTAAAGTGGACGGACATCGGGTTACTGTGATAGGAATTTTTGACAAAGAGGGTTCCAGCATGATGTCAACAAGTCATGATTTTCTGATTATGCTGCCAATCAATTTCGGGAAACGAATTTTTCGGCTCAATTCGAATGAGTTAAATCCGATGATTATGGCTAGTGCAAAGCCGGATGTCAGTATCGAACAAATGAATGATGAATTGGAAATATTACTTCGTTCGCATCGGCGGTTAAGTCCGCTAGAGGAGCCGAATTTTGCTTTGAATCAGGCAAGCATGATTTCACAAGGTGTAGATAAAATCTTTGCAACAATTGATATTGCTGGGATAATAATTGGTGGATTTGCGATTTTAGTCGGTGGATTTGGGATTGCCAACATCATGTTTGTATCCGTAAAGGAAAGGACGAGGATGATAGGTATTCAAAAAGCAATTGGAGCAAAATCTGGGTTTATTCTAACGCAATTCTTGTTTGAAGCGGTTGTTTTGTCATTAATGGGTGGTGTACTTGGTCTGATTTTGATATATATTGGAACTTTAATCGGCTCAAGTCTCGTTGATTTTGAGTTTGTTTTGAGTATTAATAATATTTTGACAGGATTAATTATTTCCGGTGTTATCGGTGTGATTAGTGGTTTTTTGCCGGCAAAACAAGCAGCAGGTTTAGATCCTGTTGTCGCAATGAATCAAGCCTAGATGAATCAGACACTGACTAAATGGACGGACACTAATTAAAACATCATATTAAAAAAGACCCGCGCAATTGATAAATAAATTAATAATCCCATAATATCGTTTGCCGTAGTGATAAATGGTCCGGTTGCAAGGGCAGGGTCAATTTTTAGTTTTTGTAAAATCATTGGAACAAAAGCCCCGAACATAGTAGCAAAAACGATAACAATCATTAACGCAATACTTACTGATATTGCTAAAGCAAAGGTGTCTGAAAACAAGAGGTTGTAGGCGAAAATCAGGCTGGCACAGATCAATCCGTTTAATGAGCCAACAAGAAATTCTTTTATGAGTCGTTTTCCGGTGTTATTAAGATTCATGTTTCCGCTGGCAATTCCTTGCACAATGATCGAGGAGCTTTGGACTCCGGCATTTCCGCCCATCGCAGCAATAAGAGGTAAAAACAGCGCAATGCTGGCATATTTCACCAAATCTCCCTCAAAATATCCGATGACCAGGGCACCGAAAACTCCACCCACCAATCCGATGAGTAGCCAGGGAATTCTGGATTTTACCTGCAACCATACTTTATCTGTGGGTTCGACGTCGTAGGTAATCCCGGAAACCAATTGATAATCTTTTTCTGCTTCTTCGCGAATTACATCTACAACATCATCAATCGTAATTCGTCCGGTCAAACGATTGATGTGATCCACAACCGGCAAGGCGACCAAGTCATACTTTTCCATGATTTGGGCAACCGCTTCTGAATCAGTATCTGTTCGAACTGAAATAATATCATCTTCGATTAAATCAATGATTTTAGTTGTTGTGGGCTTAAATAATAAATTTTTTAATGAAACAATTCCTTTGAGTTTATTGCCATCATCAATCACATAGAGATAATAAATTTCATCCATGTCCTGCGCCTGGTCACGGATAGCTCCAAGCGCATCTTTTACCGTCAGATTTTCATTGATGGCAATGAGTTCCTTGGCCATCAAGCCCCCTGCGGTATCTTCGTCAAAATTCAGCAAGTCAGCAATATCGCTGGCCTGTCCGCTGTCTTTAATGAATCCCAGAATATCATCCCGTTTATCATCGTTTAGGCTTTGCATGATATCGGCGGCATCATCCGAATCCATGTTTTCGATGAACTGGTGCGCAATTAATTCACTGGGTATCACATTCAGAAAACGAACTCTGTCGTCGTCTTCGAGCTCTACCAGCACATCAGATGCTATGGAGGGTTCAAGCAGGAGATAAGTGTAACGTGCTTCGTCAATGTCAAGTTCATTGTATATAGAAGCAATGTCAGCCGGATGAAGATCGTCAAGGATTTTGAGGATTTTTTCGTCTTCCTGATTCGAAATGAGCGTTCTTAGCTCTTGGATGAATTCATTACTAAGTTCAAATTGCATAGTTTCTGTTAACTTAGTTGATTACTTATATCAATAAAATCACGAACTGAGCATTGCTCGGGTCTAAGATTTAACCATTCGGCATCTTGGGGCAAAGATAATAAAAAGCCTTTAAGTGAATTTCGCATGGTTTTTCTGCGTTGATTAAATGCTGCTTTTATGATTTTTTTGTGTAAAACCGGGTTTTCTGGACTCGGTAGCTCTCTGTTACGCTTTAATTTAAAAACTCCAGATTTCACCTTCGGAGGTGGGAAAAAAGAGCCTTCATTGACTGTAAACAGATATTTTGTATCGTAATAGGTTTGAATCAGCACGCTTAAGATACCGTATACTTTGTTGTTGTGGTCAGCACAGATTCGTCGTGCGACTTCTTTTTGAAGCATAAAAACAGCTTCTTCTACGATGTCTTTATTATCAAGGATTTTAAATAAAATCGGACTGCTAATATTGTAGGGTAGATTTCCGATTAAGCAGAGTTTTCCGGTAAAATGAGTTTGAAAATCAAATGTTAAAAAGTCTCCGTGAATTAGTTTGTCAGATAGCTCAGGGAAGTGGGAATTCAAGAAAGGAATGGATTCATCGTCGGTTTCAATTGCCCAAAGATCTGATTGAGTAGCCAGAATTTCTTTTGTCAATATACCTTTTCCAGGTCCAATTTCCAGCACCGGGAGCTTCTCCTCATTGCTTAGCCCATTTGCTATACGCCTGCTAATACCGGGATCCGTTAAGAAGTGCTGCCCTAAATGTTTTTTTGGTTTAACCATGACAATCCTGATTTTTAAGATGATGCAAAATACGAAAATCGTAGTAAATAATCACTATATTTGTCACAAATGTATTTAGCCTTTTAAGGAATGAGTAAGCAAATTAAGAATATATTGAAGTTTGTCTTTTTTGCAGGGATAGGAGCTGTTATGTTGTGGTTAGTTTATCGCGATCAGGATTTCGGTGAGTTACTCCAGAAAATGTCAGAAATACAGTGGGAGTGGTTAGTGCTTGCAGCTTTTGTGATGATGGCAGCCCATGTAAGTCGTGCCTTGCGGTGGAATTTGTTATTGGAATCTGTTTCAACTAAAAAGCCCCGTTTTATTAATACTTTTTTTGCGGTATTGATAATGTACTTTGTTAACCTTGCCGTTCCCCGTCTGGGTGAGGTTACCCGAAGTGGCATCGTTTCGCGGTACGGTAAAATCCCATTTTCCAAAGTGCTGGGAACCATGGTTACAGAGCGTGCAATGGATATGTTGTTACTGATTATCCTTACGATTATCGTGTTTATATTACAAGGTTCGGTTGTTGGCGATTTTATCAGGGGAAATCCTGAGTTTAAGGCACAACTGGGCTTTTTGCTCAAATGGCAATTTTGGCTTGCCTTTACTGCGTTTGGGTTGGTAATGCTGAGTTTATTAGTTTTAGTTGCCAAAGGCACATTTGATAAATATCGGATATTTGCGAAAACCGGTGAATTTATCCGCAGCTTTTTGCATGGGATTAAATCCATTTTTTACCTAAAAAGGCCTTTTGCCTTTATCGGCCATTCCATATTTATTTATGTCATGTATTTCTCCATGTTGTGGATTTGCTTTCCGGCATTTCCCGGCATTGAATCCTTGGGCGGGTTGGCAGCGTTAACAATTTTTGTTGCCGGTTCTTATGGGATGGTTGCGCCTGCACCAAATGGTATGGGAGCCTGGCATTTTATGACCATACAAACCATGATTATTTATGGTATTCCTGAAAGTGATGCGAAATTATTTGCGCTGATTGTTCATGGTTTGCAAATGATTATGTTAGTTATTGCCGGATTAATTGCCACGATTGGGCTTCCTTTAGTCAACCGGGAACGTTTGTAAATTATGAGAAAAAAAAACCGGAAATGGATTGATATTTTAATAAAAAGCGCTTTGCTAATTGCTGCATTGGGATTTGCTTATTTTAAATTTACCAACGCCGAAGATACCAAGACCGTTTTAACATCTTTACCTGTATATTGGCATGAAAATTACAAATTATTGATAGTTGTAATACTGATGATTCCATTGAATTGGGGATTTGAAGCGTTGAAATGGCGTTTTGTTTTAAGAAAATTTCATCGGATATCTTTTTTTAAAGCATTTATGTCTGTGTTTAGTGGTGTGAGTGTTGGTTTATTGACACCAAACCGCATTGGAGAATTTGGTGGAAGAATTTTGTACTTGCCACCCGAAAAGCGTGCAAAAGGCTCATTACTAAGCCTAATAGGTAGTTACTCTCAGTTTTTTACAACCTTGTTGTTTGGCATTCCGGCTTTCATAATTTTTTTGTTGACATACCAGGATCGAGCCGCTTCAATACTATCAAATTATGTATTGATAGTTATTTCAGTATTGCTTGCTCTTTTTCTGATGGGCTTGTATTTTCGGCTTCACTGGGTTTATGCACTTTTAATTCGCATTCCCTTTATAAAAAAACGGGTCGAAGCAATTGAACCCATTCGCGATATGCCGGTTTCTAATTTGCTAAAATTATTGTTTCTGAGTATCTTGCGATATGCTGTGTTTGTTATGCAGTTTTATTTGGTCTGTGGTTTTTTTAATGTTGAGATACGTTTTCTGGAAGTGTTGTTGGCGGCTGCAAATTTGTATTTTTTTATGAGTTTGTTGCCAATATTTACCATCGGAGAACCTGGATTAAGAGCGAGTTTAACGGCTGTTTTTTTTGGCTCGTTTACGTTTCAGATAGCAGCAGTGATTTCGGCATCAGTTTTGTTATGGATTGTAAATGTTTTATTAGTTTCAATTATCGGAGCCTTATTTTTATTAACTCAAAAAATTATCAACTATGAAAATCCGACCTGCAATTAGTTCTGATATCCCAAAACTTGTGGAATTTCAGATTGCCATGGCAAAAGAAACAGAGGATCTCCATTTGGATGAGAAAATCTTAAAACGCGGAGTGACGTCAGTGCTTAATGATAAGCAGAAAGCCCGGTATTTCGTTGCCGAGGAAGATAAAAAGCTGATTGGCTGTTTTATGGTTACTCCCGAGTGGAGTGATTGGCGGTCCGGATATTTTATCTGGTTGCAATCTGTATATGTTTGTGTTGATTATCGCCGCAAAGGCGTTTTCAGAATGATGTACGAGTATTTGAAAGATATTGTTCAGGATAATCTGGATTACCGTGGAATTCGTTTGTATGTTGAGCGTGAAAACCAAGCGGCAATTAATACCTATGTGAAAATGGGAATTGGTGATTCTGATTATCAAATGTTGGAGTGGGTTAAGAAGTAAGGATTTATGCTGTTGATTTTAATCCCGGTAGGATTATATTCTATTTTTATTTTTTTTATTCTTAGGGGAATATCAAAACTTTCTGGACATAGGGTAAGTTCACTTTGTGATAAACCGGATGTTTCCGTCATTATACCTTATCGGAATGAAAAACATCGCACAGATGCATTATTAAATTCTCTCAGAAAACTGGAATATCCTTTATTAAAATTACGATTGATTTTGGTGAACGACCATTCAGAGGATGGCTCAGAAACCGATTTTGAAATCTTTACAAAAGCCACACGTTTTCAGACATTGCTATTGGATTTACCCAATGGACTTTACGGAAAAAAGGCGGCAATGGAATTGGGATTGGTTCATGTTAATACGAAATATGTTTTATTTACCGATGCAGATTCACAGCCAAATCCGAAATGGGTGTCTGAAATGCTTTGTTTTGCTGAAAATTCAAAGGCTGATATGGTTTTGGGTCCAGTGATTATGTGTGGAAAAAGCCTTGTCGGGAAATTTCAGGAAGCAGAATTTTTGAGTTTGCAGGCAATCACAATGGGAACAGCCGGTTTTGGAAAAGCAGTATTAAGTAATGCTGCAAACATGTTGATACGAAATGATTGCATTCAGGAATTAGATGATCCTTTTAAACGGGATTTGAGTTCAGGAGATGATGTGTTTCTTTTAGATGCGCTGCAAAATCAGGGCAAACGCATCCAATTTAATTTTCATCCTGATGCTTTGGTTAGTACGCCGGCTAGCGAGCATTTGTCTCAATTTTTAAACCAAAGAGCCAGGTGGTTGAGTAAAACAAAAAAGTATCGTTTAAATTTTAGTATGCTGATTGCCGGCATCTTCGGATTGTTGCAATTTATGGCTTTTGCAGTAATTTCATATCTTCTTATTACCGGACAATGGGCTGTTTTGGCGCTTTTCGTGTTTCACAAACTGGTTTTTGACCATCTCGTCTTTCTGCGTGTTCGTTTGCAGATGCGAATAAAAATCCGGTTATTTTATACAGGATTACTTAGCATACTGTATCCCATTTGGACAATAGTGAGCAGTGTGACTGCCATTTTCATAAAGCCGAAGTGGAAAGGTCGGCAGGTGCAGGTTTAAAAACATTTGATACAAATAAACATTAATTCGCCATTGCTGAAATAAACTTTATGCGTACCAATCGGATTTCTTCCTCTGAGACATCTTCGCCTTCAAATTCTTCAATCGCTTCCTCAAATGAGCCAGTTTCTGAATCTTCAAGGAAATAAGTGTAAATGTCTTCTACTTTTTCTTCGTCTAATTCCTCGTTGATATGGTAATCAATGTTGATTTTTGTTCCGGAATTAATAATTGCTTCTATTTCGTCAAGCAGTTCATTTACTTTTAGTCCTCTTGCATCTGCAATATCCAGCAACGGCATTTTTTTATCAATGCTTTTGATTATAAACACCTTGTTTTCTGACTTTTTCACTACTGATTTCACCACCATATCCTGAGGTCTGTCAATATTATTTTCTTCGACATATTTTTTTATCAGGTCCAGAAATTCGGCTCCATATTTTTCTGCTTTCCCTGTTCCAACACCTGATATTCTGGTAAGTTCTTCAGTTGTAATCGGGTATTGGGTTGTCATTTCTTGCAATGAGGGGTCGCTAAAAATAATATATGGTGGAAGGTCTAATCGTTTTGCAAGTTTTTTTCGTTGATTTTTCAACATCGAAAACAAAATCGGGTCTGCGGCACTACTTCCGGCTTGATTGGTTTCTGTGTCTGTGTCTTTTGCTTCGTAGTCGTGATTTTCCACCATCATAAATGAAGTTGGATTTTTAAGATATTCATGTCCTTTTTCTGTCATTTTCAAGAGTCCGTAATTTTCAATGTCTTTACGGATAAGTCGAGCAATGAGTGCTTGTCTGTACACTGCATTCCAGAACCTATGGTCGTGCTCTTTTCCGCTTCCGTATATAGGCAGTTTGTCGTGTTTGTAAGATGACATGGCTGCATTCATATTTCCGGCGAGCACATTGCTAAGGTGTTCAGCTTTAAATCGTTCCTTTACGATAAGGATTGCATTTAATGCCTGAACCAAATAGGGTTTTCCTTCAAATTCTTTTTTTGGATCGAG
The DNA here is from genome assembly GCA_964407055.1 of uncultured Bacteroidales bacterium. Classification (GTDB taxonomy): domain Bacteria; phylum Bacteroidota; class Bacteroidia; order Bacteroidales; family ML635J-15; genus JAQIBY01. Next base: position 10,205 of record CAYOUD010000081.1, read on the forward strand.
GCAATTGTCACAATTTCCGCAGTTTTCTTTCATTTCTTCGCCAAAATAATTGAGTAGTTGGCGCACGCGGCAAACGCTAGACTCTGCATAGGCAACAGTTTCCAGAAGTAATTGCTTTCCGATTTCCTGCTCTGCCACCGGTTTTCCCTGCATGAATTTTTCCAGTTTCTGAATGTCGTTGTAGCTGTAAAAACAAATACACAAGCCTTCACCGCCATCTCTGCCTGCTCGTCCGGTTTCCTGATAATAGGACTCCAAACTTTTTGGAATATCGTAATGAATTACAAAACGGACATCGGGTTTGTCGATACCCATTCCAAAGGCAATGGTTGCAACAATCACATCAATTTCTTCCATCAGGAAATCGTCCTGAGTCTGTGAGCGAGTTGCGGAATCCATTCCTGCATGATATGCTTTAGCTTTAATGCCGTTTACAATTAGGGTTTCAGCGAGTTCTTCAACTTTTTTTCTACTCAAGCAATAAATAATCCCTGATTTACCTTCGTTTTTACGGATAAATTTAATGATTTCCTTGCTGGCATTGTGTTTCGGACGCACCTCATAATATAAATTTCCTCTACGAAATGAGGATTTGAAGACTTGTGTATCAAGCATGTCAAGGTTTTTCTGTATATCATGCTGTACTTTTGGTGTTGCCGTTGCGGTAAGTGCAATGACCGGAGATTCCCCCAATTCATTGATAATTGGTCGAATACGTCTGTATTCAGGGCGGAAATCATGTCCCCATTCTGAAATACAATGCGCTTCATCAATTGCGTAAAGAGAGATGTTAATTTTTCGCAGAAAGTCAACATTTTCTTCTTTTCCGAGCGATTCCGGAGCGACATATAGTAATTTTGTACGTTTACTGAGCACATCTTCTTTCACCTTCAAAATTTCAGTTTTTGTCAGTGAGGAGTTAAGAAAGTGTGCAATTCCGGAGTCAGAGCTAAAACCTCGCATTGCGTCCACTTGATTTTTCATGAGAGCAATAAGTGGTGAAATAACAATTGCCGTTCCCTCTGACATTAGTGCGGGAAGTTGATAGCATAACGATTTGCCGCCACCGGTAGGCATGAGTACAAAGCTGTCATTTCCGTCAAGGATTGATCTGATTACTTCTTTTTGCAAGCCTTTGAATCGGTCAAATCCAAAATATTTTTTTAGAACATCAACTATGGCTTCGTCTTCAATTCTCTTTTGTTTCATTACGCTTATTTTGTGTCTTAATCAAAAATAGGAAAAATTATTTAGTTTTCTTATGGGTTTTATCACCTATTTTTAATTATTTCTCGAATTTGATATAAAAAATGGATTTTCAATGAATTAACACCCGTGTTGAGACAAGAAAAAAGAAAATATAAGATTATATAATGTATAAAATTCATGCCATTCCCTTTGTGCAGATTTGAATCATCTAAACCCGCAGTCATATTTTCATATTACAAGGGTTTAGATGGTTTGAAGATGTGCAAAGATAATGGCAAGCATTACCCCAAATTTGAGTTAATAGAAAAATGGGCTGCAGTAA
>CAYOUD010000082.1:0-10300 GCA_964407055.1 uncultured Bacteroidales bacterium
AGGGCAGAGCCAAGTTTACTTGAGCTATGCCGAGTGTAGCCAAAATTATTAAAATGAGGGCAGAGCCAAGTTTACGTGAGCTATGCCGAGTGTAGCCAAAATTATTAAAATATAATAAACAATCTGACTGCGTTAAAATTTTTCTAAATAGCTATGGCTATTCAGAAAAATTTGTGCCTTGCATCTTATTCATTAAATTTGTTTCTTGAAAGAAAAGAATTATTAGAAGGCCCCTTAATAGAAAAATGGGTTGCAGCAAGTTAAAGCATTAATCAATAGCATTTTATGTTAACATCTAACTGTTTGCGGTGAATTTTTCAGGTTAAACACTTCCGGAAAAGACTTCACGCAATACTGCATATGATTTTAGTTTGTCAAATCCGGGAACATGTTTCGAGTAGTAAAACAAGATGCTTTCCAGTGCAATTTGTTTTTTATCTCTTGGCATATTTAAGTTAAGAAGCATATCGGCATTAATATCCGTAAAGGCAGCTAAAAGTTTGCTTTCCAATTTGTTAAAACAGGCTGTATTTAGCAGACCTGGCGACACAAATAATCCGGATTCAGTATCGAGGTACGGCGTTGCTTCTGTAAGGCGATTTCCCGGTGAAAAACCCAAATATTTCATGAGTTGCACCAGAAAATAATGATGAAATAAGTTGCTTCCTTTTTTTAGATGTTCAAAAAGCAACACGTTATGATATATAAAATCAAACAAGGCATCGTCGGGTTGTTCTGAGCGGATTGATTTACTTAGCGCTTCAGCAAGAAATATGGCAATACTCTGTTTTCTGATATCCGAAACAATGCCATTCAGAGGAGGGCTTGCCTGGATCTCTTTAATGGACTGAATTTCTCGCTTTTCCTTGTACTCTAATTCCAGATCAATGAGAAAAAGGGGTTGAAAATACCGCTGCTTGCTATTGGTTTTCTGCTTAGCACTTTCTCTTACAAAAAGCGAAAGTTTGCCATGCGATTGAGTAAGCACGTGAGCAATGGTGCTATTGTCTGAATAGCGAAACTGATTCAACACAATGGCTTTTGTGCGAATTAGCATGATTAATTAACCAATAAAATTTTTGTTACATTGGATTGTGTCCCATCCTCATTTGCAGAGAACACCAAATAAACCCCAGTTTGCACACGCTCACCATTTAGATTTTTCCCGTACCAAATTGCCTGACCACCTTCAGAACGTGTTTCAAACACTAGATTCCCGGAAATATCTGTGATTTTTACGATAGAACCACTAACCAATCCATTGACAGTTATAGGTCCCTCATAACCGGGTTCAATCGGATTCGGGAATGTGTAAACCTCGCTATAATCATCTTTGCCCATGGTCGCTTCGCTACGATATGAAAGCACACCTTTATTGGTTCCAAAGAAAACATTTCCGGTTTCCTGATCAATTTCCATGCAGAGCACATTATTTGAGAATAAAGGGCTGTTGTCCTGATTGAAATGGTGAATTTCCTCAATTCCGTCTGCTGAGGTTTTAAACACACCTCCACTTTCAGTTGCAAGCCATTTTTTATTGGCTCCGTCAATCGCTATATCAGTTACAATTTCTGCTCCGAGTAAAATGTCCGCATTACTTGTTCCGTCATTTCGTGGGATAAGCACCCGATATCCGACAAGATTTTCATCAAACACATCTTCCGGATTATAATATACTACCACCCCAATATTTGTGCCCACCCAAATGCTTCCGTTCAGGTCTTCGGCAATTGAAAATACTTCATTAGAAATGGTTTGCCCATATTCATCGCGAATGCTGATTTTTTTTGTTCTGTCATCGCTGGTGTCATCCGGTGTGCCATTATCATCGAAAGCAAAAAGCCCACCACCACGTGGTAAAACAACCCACTTGTGATTATTTTGTGTGACGATAATTTCTCCAATATTAAAGGCATTGATTTCTGTGGAATAATCCAAACCAATCCACTCTCCATCAGGTGTAAGCATGTGTATTGGGATGTCACTTCCTGAATTTACAACCCAAAGATTTTGGTCTTGATCAAAATCCATTCCTCCGATTCGTACATAATCTGCAGAACTTACCGATTGTAACGTGGAGTTAGATTCATTGTATTTATTGATGATTTGATTGTTATTTAGCTCAATTAAACCATGAATCCATGACCCGGCAAATATCTGGGAGGGATTTTTCGGATTAACTTTTATTGTGACAATATCCTTAAATTCATTGAGCATGCTGTCCTTTTTGTAATTCAGATAATCCCATGTGTTATCTTTGAGATAATTGATTTCTCCTCTTGTAAACGTCGGACCCCACGAAAGTGTTAATCCTCCGGCAGCCATATATACATTTCCACCACCACTTGAAATATCAAACACAGATGAAGACAGGGGCCCGTTTAAGGCAATTGCTTGATCATTCCAGGGACCTTTATGCAGGACAAGCCCAGATGTGTAATCGGCAATAATCAGTTGATCAACCATTCCTGGAAATGCGATTGAGGGGTTAGGGCTTTGGGTTTCTCCGGTAGCATTATACTTATAGACATACACACTGTTTTTACCGTCAAGTGATGTATCCATAAGAAACAGGCTGTAATTTCTGTTTATAATCAGAGTTTCCTCGTCACCGGTTAAATAATTGCATTCATGAATTGATGTGTCAGGAAAGTATGTCCAGTTTTCACCCTCATAAATATACAATGTATCGCTATTTTGTAAATTTGGCTCGTGTTTATTGACAATCAATTTATCATTAAAATATTCTAAAGCATTGTATTGATGACCGGAAAGCCAGCTGTAAGTAGTTCCGAAAGGGATATCAGTAATAATATCCCACTGATTAAAATCTGCCAGATTTCCATTGAGATAATCTCCTTTGTATATTCCATTCTCAGTTGCGGCATAAATATATTGTCCGTCAAAATCCGTTTCATAAACATTCAGAAAGGCTCCCATATCAGCGATATACCATGTGGATTTGATTTCTTGTCTCTCCACATCCAAAACAACAATGCCAAAACCAGTTGAAAGCAATGCAAACTGATCGATTAAAAAAATATGATTGATCCCTTTTTCTGAAGAAATGGTTTTTCGTTTTATGTCGGATATATTAATGATTTCACGTTGTCTAAGTAAATCAAGATTGCCATTCGAATAACCGATAATTAGTACATCATATTCCTGATTATAAGCCAGAGATTCAACCCCAATATCCGATAATCCGGTGACTTTATTCAATCGCTCGGTTTCTCCTGTTGATTTGTTATAAGAAAAAAGGGCTTCGCTTGTCGCAGTGTAGATATGTGTATGACTTTCAGTCACATATGTTGCTCTTGCGTATGGTAAATGATCTTGCCATTGTCCAACTCCAACTTGTGTAAATGCAAGTTGAAAAAAGACAAACAACATGAGACTCGAGAGTAAAAGATGTCTTGAATTCATAGAATATGTTTTCACATTAAAACTGATTTTTCCCTAAAATATTATTAATTTTCTTTTAAAAAGCGAAAAAACAAATAATCTGTGAACTTTTTTACTGCTTGTCCACGATGAGAAATTGCATTTTTCTCTGATTCTTTCATTTCGGCAAAGCTAATATCATGCCCATTGGGGATAAATACAGGATCGTAACCAAAGCCTTTTTTCCCAGAAGGCGATTCACTGATTCGACCATTTATTATCCCTTCAAAAAAAAGCGCTTTCCCTTCATTTATCAGACAAATTACCGTGCGAAAACGGGCGTTTCGATTCGTTTTTCCCTTAAGTTCGTGCAATATTTTTTGCAAATTTGCCTGGTCATCATGTGCAACTCCGGCGTAACGGGCAGAAAAAACACCAGGCTGTCCGTTTAAAGCTTCAATTTCCAAACCTGTGTCATCCGCAAAGCAGGTTTTTCCAGTTATTTTCCAAATGGTTTGTGCTTTTATGCGAGCGTTTCCTTCGAGTGTTTCCGCATCTTCAATAATTTCGTCATGATAATTTATCTCTGTTAAAGAAAGTAAACTAAATGAATCGCCAAGAATGGCTTGTACTTCAGTGACTTTATGCTGATTGTGGCTGGCAAAAATAATGTTGATCATTCGCTAAAATCTATGTTTAAAATAATTTGACGCACTATAGTCGGAAAGTATATTTTCATGACCTCATCAATATCTTTCAAATGAAATGGGATTTCTGCAGTAGCATGTCCACCGTGCAATAAGCGTCCGTTGAAATTGTAAAGGCTGTAATGGACTTTGATTATTCTGGATGCTTTGGAGCTTCCACTCATGTAGGGATCTCCGTAATTCCCGACAATTTCCAATTGATTAACAAAGAGCACTTTGTCAAGTCGCCGCCGTTTGCAAAGTTCTGGAATGAATTTCGGATTGTTAAAAATTACATGCAAATATTTATCATGTGTGGAATAGGAGCGTCCCTGAATTTCACCGTCAACACGCTTTGTTTTTACAACAGTATCGGTGTAGGGCTTTTCTTTTTTGTGAAAAAACCCAGATAAGATACCCGATTCTTTTTCTGGTTCTTCCGGATTGTCGGGCATGCTACGCCGCATTTCATAACTTACGGTGGTAAATAATCCGAGTAACTCATTACGTGCTTCTTTCGTGTAAGATGTCAGCAAATCAACACTTTCGCAGGAGTCAATCATTGCCAAGTGAAGGCGGCGATTGAGTTCTGAGCGTAAGGTTTCACGAATTTCGTCATGAGACATATCATTGGCTTGTGCCCACATCATACTCGCATCGTTAACATAAATTGAAGGGTCAAAGGGCAGAATAAGAATTCGTTGTTTTGAGCGCTCCGGTGCAATGTCAATATCAAATTGTGCATATCCGTTGAACATGCTTAAAATGAGGAGGCAAATCAAATTAATTTTCGCAAAATATTTCATGATCTGTCTTGTTTTTTAAGGAAATATCATCAAAATAAATTGATGATATCATTTCCGATAACAAATATCATAAGTCCCATGACAATAACCAGACCAATAATTTGAACGACCTCCATAAATTTGTCTGGGAGCTTTCGCCGTATAATCATCTCGATTAATGTAAATAAGACATGTCCGCCGTCAAGTGCAGGGATTGGTAGAATATTCACAAAGGCTAAAACCATGGATAAAAGCCCAGTTATGCTCCAAAAGCGCACCCAGTCCCAGGTTCCTCCGAAAATTTTTGCAATGCCGATTGGTCCTTGCAGGCTGTCTTTAGCTTTTTCTTTACCACTAAAAACTTTTCCGAGTCCTTTTGCATTCGCACGAACGGATTCAAATGCGTCTTTCCAGCCGTATTTCATTGCTGAGAAAAATGTATAATCAACAATTGGATAGGCTTTTTGTGTGGATGCAAAGCCGATTTTTCCGGTGCTATCAACGAGTATGCTTAATGTTTTGCTTGCATGGTTTCGCATAACTTCCAGTTCAATCGTATCGTTTTTATATTTGCTTAGTGCAGTAATAATATCTCCAAATACAGCAATCTCGGTGTCATTAAGTCGAATGATTTCATCTCCTTTTTGTAATCCGGCATTTTTTGCTGATTTACCAAAAACGGAATCGACATGAAAAGGAAAATTTGTATAGTCAAAAAGTAACCCACCGTCTTTTGCAACATGGGAATACAAGGTATCGGGCAAAACAACATTTACCATATTCCCATTTCTGTTGACCGTAACATTAGAGCCAAAATATAAACGGGTAGAAATAACATCGTTTAAACGAACAACATCTTTGCCGTCGATTTCCACAATTTTATCGCCGGTTTGAAATCCAATTTGCTCAGCATATTCATACGCGTATATTCCTTCATCAATTTGAGAAACATCAACATAGGCTTTGCTATAATTCAAATGTATTAAAGTGAAAATAAGTACGCCCACAATAATATTCATCACTACTCCGGCGACCATCACAATTAAGCGTTGCCAAGCAGGTTTTGAACGAAACTCCCATGGTTGAGGTGGCTTTTTCATTTGCTCCTTATCCATGGATTCATCAATCATTCCGGCAATTTTCACATATCCGCCTAAGGGGAAAATCCCAATACCGTATTCTGTATCTCCGATTTTTTTGCTGTAGATTTTCCCTCCCCAATCAAAAAAGATAAAGAATTTTTCCACTTTAATTCCAAAAGCTCTTGCAGCAATGAAGTGTCCCAGTTCATGGACAAATACTAAAAAAGAAAGCGCCAGCAAAAGCTGAGCTGCCATAATTAATCCGCTCATAATTTTAATTTCTTAATTTGTTCAACAGCCTTTTCACGGGCTATTTTGTCACTTTTAATGTAATCTTCAATCGTGGTCGATTTATGATATTCGACCTCATTCATAACGTGTTTATTAACAATCGCAATATCCGTAAAGCGGATTTTTTTTTCGAGAAAAGCCTGTACTGCAATTTCATTCGCAGCATTTAGTACACATGCAGTATTTCCTCCTTTTTTTAACGCATCAAAGGCAAGTTTTAAGTTTGGAAAACGCTTTGTGTCCGGAGCTTCAAAATTTAATGTCCCGATTTCTGTCAAACTGATTGGCTTAACATGAGTTTCAATTCGGTTTGGCCATGACAAGGCATATTGAATTGGCAATCGCATATCAGTATTCCCGAGTTGAGCTTTCATACTTCCATCAATAAATTCTACCATAGAGTGTACGATGGATTGAGGATGCACGACTACCTCTATCTTATCTGCAGGAATTCCAAACAACCAGAAAGCTTCAATCACCTCAAATCCTTTGTTCATCATGCTTGCAGAGTCGATAGTTACTTTGGGTCCCATATCCCAGTTTGGATGATCCAATGCTTGTTCTAAGTTTACTTCTTTGAGTTCCGCTTCTGATTTGTTTCTAAACGGACCGCCTGATGCTGTTAAGATCAGTTTCTTAACCGTTTCTATTGGTTCGCCATTAAGACATTGAAACAAAGCAGAGTGTTCTGAATCAACCGGAATAACAGGAACCCGGTATTTTTGGACGGCTTTCATGATTAAATCGCCTGCAACAACCAGTGTTTCTTTATTTGCTAAAGCGATTGGTTTTCCTGCTTCAATGGCTTTTAATGTTGGTTTCAGTCCGGCAAATCCCACCATAGCAGTTAATACCATGTTTACTGATGATATTTGCACCACGTGATTGATTGATGATTCGCCGGCAAATACTTTAATATCTTGATCCTGCAATGCATCTGCAACTGTTTGATATTTGGCTTCATTTGCAATTACCACCATGTTTGGCTGAAATTCCAATGCTTGTTCAATCAAAAGTTGTTCATTATTACCTGCAACGAGTACTTCAGCTACAAATTTATCTTTATGTTGTTTGATGACATCAAGACACTGTGTGCCAATGGAACCAGTTGAGCCAAGTATGGCAATATGTTTTTTTTCAGCCATTTAAAATATAATGTGTTTTTCAGAATCAATTGCCACGCCATTATGCCATATTTCAAAGTGCAAATGTGGACCAAAACTAATTTCTCCGGTATTTCCGTACAAGCCAATGCTTTGACCGGCAGTCACTTTGTCGCCGGCTTTATTAAGCATTTTTTTCAGATGTCGGTAAACGGTTATGTAATTGTCTTTGTGCTGAATTTGAATGGTGTATCCTGTTTCAATTGTCCAATTGGCAAGAATGACCGTTCCATCAAGACTTGCGCGCACAATTTCATCACCTTCTGTCACAAGATCCGTTCCATAATGCCCGTGTGCCGGATCAAAGGAATTGGTTACCACTCCTTTTACAGGAGGGAACATCATTGAAGATAAGGCTTTTGTTGAAGTGTTTTTGGGTTTTTTTGTTACGTTGCTAATCTGTTCAACCAGCTCCTCATTTTCATTTTCAGTAAGTTGAATGTGTTTGGTCGCTGTATCTTGTAAATGTGCTACCATTTCCAATTCGGGATTAAAGGGTTTTTCGCCAAGCAATACTTGTTTAAGATTTGTCAGATATTGATCTCGGATTAACACTTCTTGCTCTAGGCTGTCAAGTCGGATCGCATTTTCAACGATGGCTTTTTTTGTTGCTTTGTCAGGATATCCGGGAATAAGTTGCCGCAGATTTGTAAATACAATTAGTGAACTTGTGATAGCAATAATGAATATTGTAAAGCCCAGTGATAATGAGATAAACTCTAAACGACTTAGGTTCCATTTTCGACGTTCATCGAAGGTCTGTAGTGAGACAACGACAATTCGAAAGCGAAATTTCAGCCATTTTATGAGTTTTTTTGTTTTTGACATAGCTTTTGCTTTAATATGCAAAGATATAGATTTTTATCAGACATTGACAGGAAACCAACATTCCATTTTTAGTGAAAATAAAAAGACCTTTTTCTGGAATGAAAAAGGCCTTTTGCTATTTGTTTGTTTGATTAAATTTTTGACAGTGCTTGATCTAAATCAGCAATAATATCTTCTACGTCTTCAATTCCAACACTAAAGCGTACCAGACCTTCGGTAATTCCGGCTTTCACACGTGATGCTTCGGGAATTCCGGCATGTGTCATGGATGCAGGATGCTGAATCAGTGTTTCAACTCCGCCGAGTGAGACAGCCAATAGTGCCAGATGCACTGAGTCCATAAGACTTTTACCTGCATTAAAACCACCTTCAAGTTCAAAACATAGCATTGCGCCAAAGTCTTTCATTTGTTTTGCAGCCAAATCATGCTGTGGATGCGATTTTAATCCCGGATAGTTTACCCATTTAATTTTCGGATGGTTCTCTAGGTAATCTGCAACTTTTTTTGCGCTATCTGTGGCTTTTTGAACTCTTATTGCCAATGTTTTTACGCCACGAGCCACCATATATGCCTGATGTGGATCCATATTTCCACCAAAATTGCGCATTGTTACATGCATTCTTTTGAAAACCGCTTCAGTTTTTGCAATTAAAGCTCCACCAACAATGTCAGCATGCCCGTTAATGAATTTTGTTATTGAATGCAATACGATATCAGCCCCCAGATCGAGAGGCTTTTGTAAATAAGGGCTTGAAAAGGTATTGTCCACACAAACAAGAATACCGTGTTTATGAGCAATATCGGAAATAGCTTCAATATCTGAAATCTCCATAGTTGGATTTGCAGGAGTTTCCAAATAAATCAGTTTCGTGTTTGGTTTAATGGCACTTTCCACATCTTTCGGATTGCAAGTGTCCATATAAGTGGATTCAATGCCAAAATTTGTAAAATAGTTTTCCATTAGCATACGACTGGGGCCATATACAGCATGAGTGCTAATCATGTGGTCTCCTTGTTTCAAGAAAGCAGCATAAACAGTTGAAACTGCTGCCATTCCACTGGAAAGTGCAACGCCACCAACTCCGTTTTCAAGTGCTGCAAGTTTATCCTCTAGAGCTTTAATTGTCGGGTTTCCCAATCGGGTGTAAATATATCCGTCTTCTTCTCCTTTAAAGCGTTTTGCTCCTTGTTCCGCATTTTTGAATGCAAAAGTTGAGGTTTGATAAATTGGAGTTACAGCAGAACCAAATTGGTCCTCGAAATCTCCAGCGTGAATTAATTTGGTGCTGAATCCTTTGTTTTTAGTATCCATGATAAATGCGTATAAGATTAATAAAAAAAGGGAGACAAAGCTCCCGGTCAAATTTGTGGAGCATATCGGATTTGAACCGATGACTTCCACACTGCCAGTGTGACACTCTAGCCAACTGAGTTAATGCCCCAATAATTTCAAAACCTTTTATTGTACAATCAATTTTTGTTGTGCAATGGGTTTCCCATTTTGATCAAGCACTTGCAACATATACCAACCACTTGCAAGTTGATCGCATGCAAAAGTAATAAACTTTCCGGTTAGAGAAAAACGTTTTTCAACTTTCCCCTGATTGTTTATTACAATTAAAGAAGCTCCTGATTTCGGGAGTTCAGTAAGATTTACCTGATGAGTTGCAGGATTAGGATGCACTTCAATTGATTTTAACGATAGTTGTTGCACTGAATTTTCTCCGTTATAATGGAATTTTAAATTGGTAACAATCGTGTGATCCTGATTGGTTTCAGCTTGGACCAAAGGCATTTTGTACTGCGGTGTCCACCAATTGAGTGTATAAGTAGTGTCCAACATTGGAAGATCCATCGGTAGTTGGTCGCTAATTCCAGGAACACTTGATAATGGAGCCCAAATCCCAAAAGAAATAGAATGCACATAAATGTCAATCATGCGGTAATTTTCAACAAATTCTTTAAGGCAACTCAAGTTTTCATTATTTGCAGATCCGAGATTTATGTTGACTGATTGTGTTTCAAGCACATCATGCACTTCTTCTATGTTGATGATAATCTTTAAAGAATCGAAGTTTTC
>CAYOUD010000082.1:10400-11614 GCA_964407055.1 uncultured Bacteroidales bacterium
ACAGGCTCACCTTCCTGTGTTTCAACATAAATAACAGCCTTTGGCGGCACAGGGTCTTTACAACTGCTTACGGCAGTAATAATCATTGCAAAGATAAATAACGATAAAATGGATTGTGTTTTTCTCTTCATGATTAGGTAAATTGGTTACTTTTGTGACTTACAATATTAAGAAAAGTTTTTTTAACATTCAAGTAAAATAAAAATGAAGAAACACATTGTCATTCTGCCACTTATCCTATTTGTTGTCTCTTGCGCTGTTTTCAAGCCTAAGGCTCCGGTTGAAAAAAAGGTATTAATTGAAACAAATCAGGGGAAAATTGTTGTAAAACTTTATAATGAAACGCCAAAACACAGAGAAAATTTCCTAAAATTGGTCGATAATGCGTTTTATGACAGTTTATTATTTCATCGGGTGATTAATGATTTTATGATTCAAGCGGGTGATCCGGAATCAAAAAATGCAGAAAAAAATGCCAGATTAGGCAATGGAGGTCCAGGATACACAGTTGAAGCGGAAATCAATGCTGACAAATTACATCAACGTGGCGCTTTGGCTGCTGCCAGACAGCCTGACGATGTGAATCCTGAAAAGCGCTCTTCTGGATCGCAATTTTATATTGTTGAAGGGAATATTTGGATTGATTCTCAGCTGGATTTACTGATAAAACGTCGTAATTCCTATGTGATAAGTGAGTATGTAAATCGTTTGTTACAAAAGCCTGAAAATGAAACGCTTGCCTCCCATGTTGATTCTTTACGTAGAAACCAGCACCGGGACGAGTTTAATGAGATCTACCTCCAGTTAACGGAGCAGGTGATGCCGCAAATAAAAGCGGATAGTGTTGATATGTTTGACTTGAGCGAGGAACAGCGATATGTGTATAAAACAGTGGGTGGGAGTCCACATTTAGATGGCGAATATACAGTTTTTGGAGAAGTTGTTCTTGGAATGCCGGTTGTCGAATTAATTTCAGATGTAAAAACAGATATTCGCAATCGTCCGCTGGAGGATGTATTAATCTTATCCATGAAGAAACTTTCTGAGAAAGAATTTAAAACATTTAAAAAGCAGCAAGGCGAATAGCCCGAAAAATTCACCGCAAATAGTTAGATGTTAATACCGATTGTGAATCAAAATTGCCGATACAATTCATTTAATACTAATTTGAACTAATGAATATTCCAATGAACTTAGTGTATAATGCCGATACT
>CAYOUD010000083.1:0-11540 GCA_964407055.1 uncultured Bacteroidales bacterium
AAATCGCAAATGGTTTTCGAATTACAAGTTCAATTCTCGAATATTTTTAAAATAAATCAAAATAATCAATGTTTTCTCAAAACAAACTTTCACTCCCCGACAACCCAACTCACAACATCTCCATCCTTTGTTACTCGATAATTAAGCGTTTTTTCTTCGTGCTTTGTGTTCACATGCACTGTTTGGTGCATTTTGTCAATAGCGAGAATTTGAATCGTTTCTCGAAAATTCACATGGGAATTATCCCATTTATAAACCGCTTCTTTCACTGACCAGAATAAATTATGCAGCATGACATCATCCATGGCAAGCTGTTTTTCCTTGGCAGTTAAGTATTTGTCCCGCACACGAAACGCTCTTTCCGAAATGCGTTCAATATCTAGCCCACAGTGAGTTTTACTGATTGCAAGTCCTGCATAATTTGCATTGTGGGAAATACTGAGATGCATATCGCCAGATAAATGAGGTTTCTGCCCGCTATAAAAAATGGAATCAGTAATGCCGATTTCCCGCAAAATGTATCGAATTGTTAAATATTCTTTTTTTCGTTGGAGATGTTGAAGTGCCGAGATTTCTGTGAGTTCAACTTCCGTTAGAAAATCGTTTTGACTTAAATCTTCTGTTAATTGACAGATATAAACTTGAGTCACAGAATCTGCATATACTGTAATGACATCCATTATTTCCAGGCGGTAGTTTCCATCAAATGCACAATGTCTTTACGGATATAATCAATAACCGGAGCCAAACTGTCTTTGTTGGGTCGTGTGTTGAAATATAATGCACCGCGTAAAAAGTGCTGCAAACTGTCCGTCATGTAAAACTGAACGGGAGATGCAACATTGCCTGTTAAATTATATATAATTCCGTATGCATTCAGGCTGTCATTATCAAAGGATAATTCCTTAATTGATTCTGCTTTCACCGTGTGTTGATAGGCAAATCCTCTTGCATCTTCTGTCATATCCACCAAATTATTATCCATAGCTTTATAGGTCAGATAAATCGTTGCGTCATGCACCGGATAGTGGATGTTTATCCAACAGGGATTTGGGTCTTCGCCCGGATAAATGACACTCTGTTCCGCATATTCAAACCGATACGGGCAATCTCCGTCATAGCTTCTGTATGCCTTGTCTGCAAAATCAATTCGGAAATAGGCATAAGGTTTTGGGCTTGATTTCTTGTCTTTGCAGGATTGTAAACCCACACTAAAAACCAGTAGTAGCATGATGATAAATAGAAATCGTTTATTTTTTTTCATGGACTTTTTTTACTTCTATCGTTTTTATTCTGCGATTATCAACAGAGGTGACTTTAAACTGGAAATCGGCAAACTCAATAATTTCATCTGTAGAGGGCATTTCCCCGAGAATTTCAAGAACTAAGCCGGCCAGTGAATCGGCATCACCACGGATTTCATTGAAAATATCAAAATCACACTGCATTATTTTGCAAAAATCATTCAAACTGACACTTGCCGTAAACTCCCAGATGTCATTTTTTTGCTGACGGTAAGGAAGGGCTTCATGGTCGGATTCATCTGAAATCTCGCCAACAATTTCTTCCAAAATGTCTTCCATCGTAACAAGACCGCTGCTGCCGCCATATTCATCAATGACGATTGCCATGTGGATCTTTTTCTGCTGAAACTCTTCCAGTAATTCTGAAATTTTCTTAAACTCAGGGACAAAATAATGCTCCCTGATTAATTTTTGCCATGAAAAACTCGTTTTGTCTTCAACTTTAAGATATGGCAGTAAATCTTTAATGTATAAGATCCCTTTAATATGGTCAAAATTCCCTTGGTAAACCGGAATTCGGGAATATCCTGAATCAACAATGATAGAAATGACGGTATTCAATTTATATTTAATGTCCAGCGCAACTACATCTACTCGGGGACGCATGATTTCACGTACTTGAATATTGCTGAATTTCACAATCCCTTCAAGCATGGTTTTCTCTTCAGATAAATCTTCCGAGGCCATCTCAATTGCATGAGACAACTCGTCCATACTCAAATTTTGACGCCGCTTTTTCAGGCGTTTATTGATGAGGTTTGTACTGCTTATTAGAATATTGCTTAATGGCGAAAAGATTTTGCTTACAAAACGTAGTGGCCGAGCCATCCGCAAAGCATGCTTCATTGGAAACTGATTTGCATAAACTTTTGGCATTAGTTCCCCAAACAGCAATAACAAAAATGTCAAAACAACAACCTGAATTAAAAACTTGATGGCTGTGGATTCAATCGCAATGAGCAAAGGCTGCGTAATGTAGGTTGAAATAATAATAATTGTTACATTAATAAAATTATTTGCAACTAATATCGTAGCCAAAAGTTTTTCCGGATTGCGTAATAGCTCCAATGCAATTTTTGATGACTTTGTGTTTTTTTCAGCTAAATCCTGTTTGTGTGTTCCGGTTAGTGAAAAATATGCGACTTCAGACCCTGATATCAGAGCCGAAAAAAATAACAGTAAAATAACTGCTGCGCTGCCAATTATTATTTCCATGGTTTATTCGTAATTAAAATGGCAAACCATCGTCTTCAGCACCGTCGTCGGTAGTAAACGGATCTTCGTTTTCTACCGGATTGGCTTCGTTTCTTGGTTTGTCGTATTGCGGTGCACTTGTGTTTTGGTCATTTTCCTGCGTATTGTTGTAATCAGAATTGCTGCCTGAACCATCACGTTTGTTCAAAATTCGAATGGTGTTGGCAACTATCTCAGTGATATAGCGTTCCTGACCATTTTTGTCTTCGTATTTACGGGTTTGAATTTTCCCTTCAACAAAAACCAATTGTCCTTTACGGATATTGTTTTCAACGTATTGTGCTGTGTAGCGCCAGGCAACAATTTTATGCCATGTTGAGCGTTTTTCCCATTCCCCGTCTTTACGTTTAAAGGACTCATCTGTTGCAAGTGAAAATTTTGCCACGGCAACATCCGGTTTAATATAATTTACTTCAGGATCCTTCCCAATATTTCCAACTAAAATTACTTTGTTTATCATAATGATTAATTTATTTATTTGTAAAAATTTATTTATTGAACGAGTGTCATTTCATCAATTAAATGTGTGGCTCCTGCGAATTTGTCGATAATAAATAACGCATAACGCATGTCCAAACTAATGTTGCGACACATGTCAGGGGCGTACATTAAATCACTCATAGTGCCTTCCCAGTTGCGATCAAAGTTGATGCCTATAAGATTGCCTTCCGCATCAATCACCGGGGAACCGGAATTCCCGCCTGTGGTATGATTCGTTGCAATAAAACAAACCTGAATCTGCCCGTCCTCATTGGCATATTGCCCAAAATCGTTTGTTTCGTAAAGGCTTCTTAATTTGTCCGGAACATCATAATCATAAATTTCGGGATTGTCTTTTTCCATAATCCCCTCTAAAGTGGTGAAATGAAGGTATTCTACGGCGTCACGCGGGAAATAATGATCCACTTGTCCGTATCCGACGCGCAATGTGAAATTTGCATCCGGATAAAAGATTTTATCATCTCGAAATTCCATTTGAGCCTTCATGTAAATTCTGTCAAGACTGTCAATTACTGTATGGTGCTTGTTATAAACAGGACTTAATTCAGACAAATAAATTTGAACGAATTCCTGATACAAGCTGTAAATTGGGTCTTTTTCTAATTTCTTGAATTTCCCTTTGTATCCATCTAAAAAATCCATGAAATCGGCCTCGTTGGCAAGCAATGATTTTTTAAACATTTTATCAATGCTTTTGTCCAGTCCTTTTTTCTCAATATCCAACATGATTTCCGGCCAATAGCTTTTTTCAATTTCCTGCATGTAGTATTCAATCAAGGTTTTTGTAATTGCTTTGGCAGTTTCCTGATGATAATCTTTATAAAATCCCTTTGCTTTGGATTCAAGACTTTCTACTGTCGTTTGAATTCGTTCTTCGGGCGCATCATTTTTTGAATATTGGATTAAGCCCCTGCTGGATGACGCCAAATTGATAAGCTCCATGCCATTCAGTGCTTCAACAACAGCTGTCATAATGCGTTCAGTTGGGATAAGTGCATCATATTCAGTTTCATAAATTTCGATTAATCCGTCATATTTTCCACCTTCTGCCCAAGCTTTGAATTCTGCTTCTTCATTTTGTTTGCGTTCGACGGCATTCAAACGTTTTAATCCGCGATTTTCTCCAATCCATTTTTTCCAGCCGTTAGAAACACGTGCCGCTTTCGATGCATATTGGATTCTAATTAATGGGTCAGATTCCATCGCAGCTTTCATTATATACAGAATTTTTGTGCGCATGGCGATACGCACCGGATTATTCACGTTCATTGTCATATCAACTTTATAACTGGGTACGTATTGTTCTGTGCTTCCGGGATAACCAAAAACCATAGTAAAATCGCCGGGTTCAATACCCTTCAGTGAAATCGGAAAATGTCGTCCGGGGTTCATTGGTACATTCAGATCTGAATATTCTGCCGGATTTCCGTCTGGGGCAGTATAAATGCGAAATAACGAAAAATCGCCGGTATGACGAGGCCACATCCAGTTGTCTGTGTCACCACCAAATTTCCCGATGGCGGAAGGAGGAGCTCCTACCAAACGAACATCTTTGTACACCTTATTCAAAAACATAAAATACTGATTCCCATGGAAAAACGGCTTGATACGAAGTTCATAATCATTATCTTTCCCGTTTTCTTCAATCAGGCTATTCATGTTCTTATCAATGAGAATTTGGCGATTTTTCTCTGTCATATCTGCAGTAATATCTTTCAAAACGGCTGCTGTCACATCTTCCATGCGAATAAGAAAACGTACTTCAAGCCCTGGATTAGCAAGTTCTTCTTTTTTTGACATGGCCCAAAATCCGTCGGTCAGATAATCGGTTTCCAAACTGCTGTGACTTTGAATGACACCAAATCCGCAGTGGTGGTTTGTAATTAATAGCCCTTGGTCAGATATTAATTCACCGGTACATCCGTCGCCAAAAATCATGACGGCATCTTTCATGCTGCTTTGATTGATGCTGTAAATGTCTTCTGCACTGAGTTTAAATCCCAGCTTCTGCATGTCTTCAATGTTATACTTTTCTAATAACATGGGAATCCACATTCCCTCATCTGCGCTTGCAGTCGTCTGGAAAAGCATCAAAATTCCCAGTAATAAACTAAATCCTAATCGTTTCATATCTTATTTTTGTTTTATTCGTTGTACTAATTTTTCATACAATGCGTGGCTTGGTAAACCAACTACATTAAAATAACTGCCTTCAATGTGTTCAATGCCAATATAGCCAATCCATTCCTGAATTCCGTATGCTCCAGCTTTATCAAAGGGACGATATCGTTCAATATAATTTCGGATTTCATCATCGCTGATTGCAGCAAAACGAACCTTGGTTTCTCCGTGAAAGCTTTCACATGAATTTTTATCTCTGAGACAAATTCCAGTAATTACGGAGTGGGTTTCCCCTGAAATTCGCTTTAGCATCTGAAAGGCATCCGAATATCCATCGGGTTTGCCTAAAATAATATCGTCGATGGTTACAATGGTATCGGCAGCAATAATTATTTCCGTATCATACTTAATTTCTGTCCAGAGTGCTTTTTGTGTGGCAAGATATTCGGCAACTTCTTGGGGCGAATAATTCTCAGGATAGCTTTCCTCCTCCAGCGTGGATCGTCGTAAAACAAATTGTAACCCCATCTCACGTAAAATTGTTTGCCTGCGCGGGGAACGGCTTGCCAGTACAAATTTATAGGTTTTGTTTAATGTTTCAATCATATTATGAAATCGTGATATTTAAGAAAATTATCAAACTAAACAAAACACCCAGGAGCATTAATAGCTGAATCGTGGAAATGATTTGTTTCAATTGCCGACTTTTTTTTGCCTTGTGAATGCTTAACGCAAGAAAAAACAAAGGAACAATCAGGAAAATACTAAGGTAAATTACACTGATTATATTATGTTGTATTGCCGGGATATTTCGTAAATAAACAAACCATGAAGTAATAATGAAAAGTCCTGTTAACAATAGTGTCAGACTACTAATGCGGCGTGCCAATTGTTTTCCGTAAACAATTGGTATGGTCTTACTTCCGGTCTGATAATCTCCTCTGAAATCTACAATATCTTTAATAATCTCGCGTGCCAAGTTCAACAAAAAGGCCGCAACGCTGAATCCCAGACTCAAAATCATGAGATGATGGTAGATTTTTGAAGGAAATGCCTGTGTATAATGTGATTTAGCAAATACAAATTCAGTTAACCAAGGTAAAAATGTGATGCCGGCAATTAAAAGGGAAATAATAATATTTCCAATGAGCAGTCTGCGCTTGAAATACCCCGAATATAGATAGAATATGATACTGATAAGGATAAAACTTAAGCCATACCAAAAATGTCCGGACAAAGCGCACAGATAAAAGCCGACAATAACACCAATAAAGCTTAATACAGAGTGTAAAATAATAGCAAAACGGCGATTTATGATTGTCCCAACGATAACATCATTGGGTCTGTTCATTAAGTCGGACTTTCGGTCAAAATAATTGTTAATAATACTGGCTGCACCGGTAATCAATAATACAGAAAATACCATTAAGCTAAATTCAAAATGTGAACTTATTAATGAATAACCATCCATACCGAGAATCGGTTCCAGCATGAAATAGCGCAAGCTATACATAATGCCGGCAATAATCAGCAAATGGCGAAGCCGTATTAATCGAAGATATTTCATTGGTTATACCAAGTGTTTTGTGTTTTCATAACTTGTGCAATCACATCCCGCACGCAGGCATCTCCTCCGTTTAATCCAGAAATATATAAACTGATTGCTTTGACATCTTCTGCCGCATCTGCCGGACAACATGCAACCGCACATGCTTTCATTACTTCAATATCCGGCAAATCATCACCCATATATAGCACTTGCGATGCTGAAAGCTTGTGCTCTGCCAGAAAATGTTCGAAATCTTTCATTTTATCATTCGAGCGGATATACACTGAATGAACACCCAAATTCAAAAAACGTTTTGCAACGGCTTCCGATTTTCCTCCTGAAATGATACCTAGTATATATCCTTCTTCTTTGGCGCGTGACAAAGCAAAGCCGTCCTTTACATTGGTTGTGCGACCAAGCTCTCCATCCGGCAAAATGGCAACCTTCGATGTGGACAGCACACCGTCAACATCAAACACAAATGCTTTTATCTGCCTGAGACGCTCCTTAAAGTTTAAATCATTTATTTTACTCATCGGTGTCCGTTTTCTTTGATTCAAAGATACGATTACTCATGAATTTATACAATTCTGCAAGGCTTTCATTTTGTTTTAATTCATTCAGATGCTTTTTCATTGTCCCTTTGTCATTGCGAATAGCCGGCCCGGTTTGAGTTTCTTCAGGATTTCCTGCGCGAATTGCCTGCTCTGCGGTTTTGCGAATTAAAGGAGCAAAAACATCAAAATTAATCGGCATATCCTTAATCAAGTTATGCGATATGTGATACATATGATTCGTGAAATTGCAGGCAAATACTGCAGCTACATGAATACGAAGCCGCATTTCCGAATCTGCATCGTAAACCTTATTGCTTAATTGTGATCCGATGTTTCCTATCCGTTCATTCGACTCCTCTCGATTGCCTTCAATGAAAAGCGGAATTTCTAAAAAATTAGTAAAATCTGCCTTTTTGAAACTTTGTAATGGGTATAAAACTCCATAATAATCGCTGTATTCGGCAAAAATTTCTGCGGAAACACTGCCTGCAGTATGAATAAGTAACCGGTTTTCAAAATTTACTGATTGCAATAAAGGTTTAATTGCATCATCGGATACAGAAAAAATAATCGTATTACATCTGCGGTCAAATTCTGATATTTGACTACTGTAATTGGCCTCCAATTTTAATGCTAATGCTTTTGCATTGTTAATGTTACGACTTATCACCTGGACAATCTCAATTCCTTTTTGTTTTAGATTGATACCGAGGTTTGTTCCAACATTTCCACTTCCAACTAAACAAATTTTTTCTGTCATACAACTAAAATAAAACTTTTTGCATCTATAAATACAGGGCTTTCAGTCGTGAATTTACGACAAAATTTTTAACTTTAGGTCAAAATTACCTGATATTATGAAAATACTAAGATTATTTGGGGTGAGTTGTTGCTTTATAATGCTTTTTTTATCGGGAGTATATGCGCAGTCTCAACAAATTCAATCAAAAATTCAGGAGCGCGGTGAGGCTGTCGTGATCATTGATGATTATGATAAAAAACTATTGCCTTTTATTGCGAAAAATGCAAGCATTGATAAAATTTCAGAAAATAATTTAATTCTTTATCTCAATAATGCGCAATTTCAAAAAATGACGGCGTTTGAATTAAATATGCAACTATATGCTCCTTATTACGATGGCGTTAGAGCACTGACAATGGCAAATAGCCTCGCTGAAATGGAAAATTGGGATAAATATCCAACCTGGGATGTGTTTCAGGATATGATGATTGGTTTTGCCAATGACTATCCCGAACTTGCATCCCTGGATACCATTGGTTTTTCCATTGAAAATCGTGCAATTCTTGGGCTGAAAGTTTCCGATAATGTGGCGGTGGATGAAATTGAACCGGAATTTTTCCTTGTCGGACAAATTCATGGCGATGAAATCGTTTCTTATATCCTTACACTTCGTGTGATAGATTACTTGTTGACAAATTATGGTGATGATGCGGAAGTGACAAATATGGTGAATGAAATGGAGATTTGGTTTGCGCCAGCATCAAATCCCGACGGAACCTATGGAAACAATGAAAACGATATCAGTAATTCAACACGATACAATGCTGATGGTGTGGATTTAAATCGAAATTATCCTGATGCTGAAGAAGGAGATAGTCCCGATGGAAATCCGACCGCGATTGAAAATCTGGTAATGATTGATTTCGCTGCAGAGCGGCATTTTGTGATGTCTGCAAATTCACATTCAGGAGCTGAGCTGGTGAATTATCCATGGGATACATGGGAAACACTACATGCTGACGATGATTGGTGGTATGAAGTATCCAGAGCATATGCCGACGATGTGCATGCAAATGCCCCTTCAACTTATTTGGATGGATATGATGACGGAATCACCAATGGATATCAATGGTACTCAATCAGCGGAGGAAGGCAGGATTACATGAATTATTTCAGAAATTGTCGTGAAGTGACGCTTGAATTGTCAAATGAAAAATTATTGGATGCCGAACTTCTGCCAGATCATTGGGTTTACAATAAAGATGCCTTGCTCGGATATATTCAGCAAGCCATGGAGGGGGTGCACGGAATTGTAACCGACAGTATTACCGATGAACCACTTGAAGCTACTGTATTTATTGAAAATCATGACATTGATAATTCGCAGGTATATTCCAAATTACCAAATGGTGATTATCATCGCTTGTTGAAAGCTGGGGAATGGGATTTGAAATTCTCTGCCGAGGGATATAAAAGTAAAACAATCACAGTAAATCTTGCACAGGATGAACGTATTGATTTGAATGTGGAATTAGTGTCTTTGTCTGAACTGCCGCCAACTGTAGAGTTTTTTGCAAGCAGCACAGCAATTAATTGCAATCCTGAAGTGCAGTTTTTTAATGAATCCGAAGCTGCCGGTGACTTGAGTTTTGCATGGGATTTTGGAGATGGAAATCAATCAAATGAAGAAAATCCGATGCATACTTACATGCAAAACGGAAATTATACGGTGAGTTTGTTTTTAAGCAATGAAAACGGAAGTGACGAAATCGTGAAAACAAATTATGTACAGGTACAATTGGTTAGTTTGGATTCTGTAAATTCTGCAGCGATTTGTTCTACATCAAACGGAAGCGTAGATTTGGCAGCTTACAGCGCAGGTGATATATATTGGTATGAAAATCTTACGGATGAAACCCATATTGCCACCGGTGAAACCTTTACGACACCGAATTTGAATGAATCTTACACCTATTACGCACAAGCGGTTTTTGAAGGGGAGATAAATTATGTCGGTGAGCCGGATAACAGCGAAGATGGTGATTACGATAATACTGAATCAATGCACTATCTGATTTTTGATGTGCTTGATAACTGTATCTTACAGGAGGTTACGGTTTATACAGAAAATTCAGGCGAACGTGCAATTTATTTACGAAATAGCAGCGGTGAAGTTTTACAGGAAACTACGGCGAATATCGATGCTGGTGAACAAACCATTGCATTAAATTTTGACTTGCAAGCCGGAGAAAATTATCAACTTGCAGCCTCTGTAAATTCCGGATTGTTTAAAGGCAGATTAACATGGACGAGCGTCTTTGGTTATCCTTACGAAATTGAGAGTTTAATATCAATTAAAGATTCTGATGCCGGTGTTGGTTGGGGCTCATCCGAACAAGTTTATCCCTATTTCTATAACTGGAAAATTAAAGCCTCTAATTGCATGACAGAAAGAATGCCGGTGTATGCAATCATTGGTGATGCTCCAAGCGTTGACTATTCATATGAAATGGATGGATTAAGCGTCGCCTTCCAAAGTCATTCCACATATTACACAGAAATCCTTTGGAATTTCGGGGATGAAAACTTCAGTACAGAAATAAATCCAACACATGTGTATGCGGAACCCGGTGAATATAATGTTACTCTTATTGCAACAAGTGATTGTGGTGAAGCCGTCTTTTTTCATGTATTATTTTTATCAAATGCATTGTTTGAAAATAATGATGAATCGGAGTGCCAAATATTCCCTAATCCGGCAAGTAATCAGCTTACCATTCAATTTCAGCATCCCGAAAATTATTCCATGCTTGAGTTGGTCGATGTGACAGGAAAAATAATAAAACAACAATCGGTTGTAAATCAGAAGGTAAGGCTTTCTGTTTCCGATTTATATAGTGGAATTTATAGTGTTCGCTTTATCCGCAAAGATGGGGGTGTAGCGCATCAAAAAATAATGATTAAACATTAAGTCATATGAAATTAAGAATTTTACTGCCAATTCTATTATTGCTTTCAGGAAGCTTTGTTTTTGCACAAAATCAAACGTCACTGGAATTTGCAAATCAAAAACTTGAAGAACGTGGAGAGTTCTTCTTTCACTTTACCTGTGATGATACGGAATCTTTACAGGAATTAAATCAAATTCTTTGGATTGACAAAGTCGTAGGCTCCACAATATATGCCTATGCTTCGCCTGATGCATTTCAGCAATTTTTGACTTATAACCTAAAATTTGCACCAGTAGCGTCATATTATGATCAGTCAAAAGCGTTGACTATGGCAACTACTACAGCCCAAATGGCAAATTGGGATCGATATCCAACCCATGCGGTATATTTGCAAATGTTAGACGATTTTGCTACCAATTACCCGAACCTTTGTCAGCTGGACACCATTGGATATTCTGAAAATGACCTGCCAATTAAATCGCTTGTTATTTCCGATAATATCGGAACTGATGAGGATGAACCAGAATTCTGGTGGAGTGGAACAATGCACGGAGATGAGAC
>CAYOUD010000084.1:0-11318 GCA_964407055.1 uncultured Bacteroidales bacterium
GCGGACTGTATCTTTCCTTTATTGATTTTAATAATTCCATAATTTATATTTTTTATAAATAGTGTCTGCAAGAAAACTACTGTTTTTCAGTCTCTGATAAGAAAACGTCAAAGATAAGACTTTCGATGTTTCTGAAACCAAGGAGTCCGCCAGCTGGCGGATCGACTGTTTTAGAAACGAGAATAACGCAATATTTGGCGTTTTCTTGCAGAGACTAAATAACAGATGTGACACAAAAATGTTTACAGATTTAAACAGGTATTTACGCTGAAAGAATAAGTATCAGAGAACAAATGTCAAATAACATACTCTATTTCGGCTAAAAATTTTATCTTTGGGTACTTTTTAAAACGATTGTTAATTATTATAAATTATTTTATTATGGCTAAATTCAGAGGAGCGATTGTTATTGACAGAGAGGGCTGCAAAGGTTGCGGTGTATGTGTCACTGCATGCCCAACAGAAGTCATTTCACTCGGTAAAGCAGTGAATGCAAAAGGATATAATTATGCTGAGATGGCCAATCCGGAAGCATGTACAGGATGCGCAAATTGCGCGATTGTCTGTCCGGATGGTGTGATCACAGTGTATAAAACAAAAGTTGCATAATTTTAAAATCCGAAATTAAAATGGATAAAGAACTCAGATTAATGAAAGGTAACGAAGCAATTGCTGAAGCTGCAATCCGTTGTGGAACAGACGCATACTTTGGTTACCCAATTACCCCCCAGTCTGAGGTTATTGAGTACTTAATGTCTGAAAAACCTCATGAGCGTACAGGGATGGTCGTATTACAAGCCGAAAGTGAAGTGGCTGCAATTAACATGGTATATGGAGCTGCTGGTGCAGGGCGAAGAGCAATGACCTCATCATCCAGCCCCGGAATCAGCCTCAAGCAAGAAGGAATTTCATATATTGCAGGTGCTGAATTGCCCGCTTTGATAGTTAACGTTGTCAGAGGAGGACCGGGACTCGGCACCATTCAACCCGGACAAGGCGATTATTTTCAATCAGTTAAAGGCGGAGGACACGGAGATTACAAACTTATCGTGCTTGCCCCTGCCTCTGTTCAGGAAATGTATGATTTTGTCAAACTCGGATTTGAATTAGCGTTCAAATACAGAAATCCAATCTTAATACAATCCGACGGCATAATCGGACAAATGATGGAAAAGGTTGAACTAGGACCGCAAGAATCACTGAGAACTCCCGAGGAAATCGAAAAAGAATGTCCTTGGGCTACAACCGGAAAAAAACAAAACAGAGAGCGTAATATCATTACTTCTCTGGAATTGGACGCATATAAAATGGAAGAATTTAACCTGAAACTAATCGAAAAATACAAAAAAGTTCAGGAAAACGAAGTCCGTTTTGAAAAAATCAAGTGCGATGATGCAGAATACATCCTCGTTGCTTACGGTTCATCTGCACGTATTGCACAAAAAGCAATCAAACTTGCACGTGCAAAAGGAATCAAAGTCGGCCTATTTCGCCCGATTACATTATTCCCGTTTCCTATCAAACAAATCCGCGAACTGATTCCACAGGTCAAAGGATTTTTATCTGTAGAAATGAGTGCCGGACAAATGGTAGAGGACATTCGATTAGCTGTTAACGGTGAACGTCCCGTTGAACATTTCGGTCGCATGGGTGGGGTAATTCCTGCTGCGGAAGAAATCGTAACAGCGCTTGAACAAAAATTAATAGGAGGTTAATCATGGCTGAAATTAAATTAGAAGATATCATCAAAGAAGAAAACCTGGTTTATAAAAAATCAAAGGTTATGACTGACAACACCCTGCACTATTGTCCGGGCTGTGGTCACGGAACAGCACACAGGCTGATTGCCGAAGTCATCGAAGAAATGGGCATTCAGGGTGAAACTATTGGTGTTACACCGGTCGGCTGTTCTGTCTTAATGTATAATTACATGGATATTGACATGCAGGAAGCTGCACATGGTCGTGCGCCGGCACTTGCAACTGCTCTGAAAAGAACCATGCCCAACAAATATGTTTTTACATATCAAGGCGATGGCGATTTGGCTGCAATTGGTACTGCTGAAACAATTCATGCATGCAATCGTGGTGAAAATATTGCAATCTTTTTCATTAACAACGGAATATATGGGATGACAGGTGGACAAATGGCGCCTACTACCCTACCGGGAATGAAATCATCAACCTCACCATATGGTCGTGTTGCTGACATGATGGGTGGTCCAATCAAAATGACAGAGTTAATCGCCCAACTGGCCGGAACACATTATGTTACTCGTCAGGCTGTTCATTCACCAAGACACGTACGAAAAGCAAAAAAAGCGGTACGTCAAGCATTCGAAAATCAAAAACTTAATAAAGGCGTATCTTTTGTGGAAATCGTATCAAATTGTAACTCCGGTTGGAAACTGCCTCCAGTTGAAGCTAATAAATGGTTAGTTGAAAACATGTTGCCATTTTACGAACTGGGAGATATTAAACTAAACGGAGAATTAGTAAATAAATAAAACTTAATCGATATGACTGAAGAAATCATCATAGCCGGATTTGGTGGACAAGGTGTTTTGTCCATGGGGAAAATCCTCGCCTATTCAGGGTTAATGCAAGGACAGGAAGTTTCCTGGATGCCTTCATACGGACCGGAAATGCGCGGTGGAACATCAAACGTTACCGTTGTTATCAGCGATGAACGTATCAGTTCCCCCATTTTGACAGAATATGATACCGCCATTATCCTAAACCAACAATCAATGGACAAATTTGAATCAATGGTTAAGCCGGGAGGCACCTTGATTTATGACCCGAATGGCATTATTCGTGCTCCTAAAAGAAAAGACATTTCTATCTTTAAAATTGAAGGAACAAAGGGTGCTGCTGAAATCGGAAATCCAAAAACTTTCAACATGGTTGTTTTAGGTGGCTACCTAAAAATTAAACCCATCGTGAAAATGGAAAATGTCATGGAAGGACTTAAAAAATCACTGCCGGCAAGACATCACAAATTATTGCCTTTAAATGAAAAAGCAATTAGTCACGGACTCACGATTGTTGAAGAAGTTCAAACAGTTTAAAAATAGAACGACATAATAATTTGAACAGCATGCTCTTGGGTATGCTGTTCATTTTTTGATAAGATTTTATATGTTACATTTTGTAAAACATCAACTTTCAAATGGATTAAGGCTCATTGTTCATGAGGACAAAACCACACCTCTGGCATGCATGAACACAATATATAATATCGGAGCAAAATTTGAAAACCCCGAAAGAACCGGAATGGCACACCTCTTTGAACACTTGATGTTCACCGGATCACAACATGCAAAGAATTTCGATAAGGTTCTGGAAGCTGCCGGCGGAGAAAATAATGCATTTACAAATAATGATATTACAAATTATTATGAAACACTCCCGGCCATCAATATTGAAACTGCAATATTTCTGGAAGCTGACAGAATGCAAAACCTTAATCTTTCCGACAAAAGTATAAAAGCACAAAAATCTGTTGTCATCGAAGAATTTAAAGAACGTTATTTAAACCAACCTTACGGTGATATGGATGCACTGATTCGTGAAATGTCATATAAAACCCATCCATACCGCTGGTCAACCATAGGAATTGCCGAATCGCATATCGCTGATGCAACAAAAGCCGAACTACTAGATTTCCATCATCGATTTTACCGTCCTGACAATGCAATTATTGCAATATCCGGAAATGTTAACACCCAAAATATCATCGATTTAGTTGAAAAGTATTATGGAAATATCCCGGCAGGAAAACTTATTAAACCGAATATTCCGAAAGAAATAATTCAAAATAAACAACGCATTACCGAGCATTACGCTGATGTTCCTCAGGATGCAATCAATATTTCCATGCACATGCCGGACAGAATGCATCCGGATTATTATGCATTAGATTTAATTTCCGACATCCTTTCAAACGGAAAATCATCACGGCTATATAAAAATCTTGTAAAAGGGAAAAAAATATTCACTGAGTTGGATGCATGGATTGATGGAAGCATTGACAAAGGATTATTGCAAATTTTCGGACACCCGAATTCAAAATACAGCCTACAAGATGCAGAAAATGCTTTGCTCGAAAGTTTACAAGAATTGCATGATGATCCAGTGACTAATTATGAATGTGCAAAGGTTGCAAACAAGGCAATTTCATCCTGGATGTTTTCAGGAATACCAATCACTAACAAAGCCTTCAACCTTGCATATTTTGAACTGCTCGGCGACATTGGGCGAATCAATAAAGAATCCGAGTTTTATCTAAAAACCAATAAAGAACAAATCCAGAAAAATATTTCAGAGCGAATCAACCCAAGCCAATTCTCAATCCTCAGATATCACGCAAAATAATATGCTTAAACCGAAAATTCATAAGATTTCAGAAATAAAATTCCTCCCACAAGAAAATATCATCTTGCAGAACGGAATCAAATTATCCAGCTTTTACAACAATGATGTCAATGCACTAAAAATTGATTTTGTATTTCCGGCAGGACGAATTTTTCAGAAAAAAGCTTTCGTTGCAGCAATGACCAACGCTATTATCCGCGAAGGAAGCAATCAACATCCGAATTCTGCGGAAATTGAAGAAAAACTGGATTATTATGGGATTTTTGTACAGCAACGAATTGAAACATATTGGTCCATCTTTTCATTTTACATTCCGCTCATGTATTTGAATAAAGCATTACCAATAATTCATGAAATTCTTTTCGACCCTGTCATCGACCAAGTTTCTCTTGATTTCTTGAACGAAAAAGGGAAATCAGGACTTAGCAAACAGCTAAAAACACCGGCATTTCTGGCAAAACAACATGCAATGAAAATGCTTTGGGGAGAAAATCATCCGATGGGTTATTTTCCAAAACCATCTGATTTTGATGAATTATCAAGGAATGATTTGAATCAATTTTATAACTCCTATTACAAAAATAGTAAATTCAACATTTATGTTTCAGGGAACTTTCCAGGAGTATTCCTTGAAAAATTAGACAAACTTTTCGGTCAACATCCGGTAAACACGACAACTCCTGAACTTAGCCTTAAGCTAAAAGATAGACATATCGAAAAACTCATACAAAAAGAGGACAAACAAGTTCAGACAGCACTATACTGGACAGCTCCATGCATAGGACCAAGACATCCGGACTATTTCGATTTTAAAATAATGAACACGGTGTTTGGGGACTATTTCGGCTCAAGACTCATGTCAAATATCCGGGAAGACAAGGCCTATACCTACGGAATATACTCGTCAATCAGCCCGAAAACTACCGGAACAAATATCAGCATACAAACCGAAGTCGGAAAAGCATATCTTGATGACACCATCAAACAAATTGAGCTGGAAATTGATAATATGAAAACGCAACTAATTGATAATGAAGAGCTCGAACTCATTCAAAATTATATGGCAGGTGAATTATTATCGGTTTTCGACGGAGTTTTTAATCACGCATCGGTGCTACGCTATCTAGACGAAATGAATCTTGATTTCTCTTACTACAAAGACTACATTGACAGAATCCAATCCATTACACCGAAAACCATTCGTGAATCAGCCAGGAAATATCTGAACACTGATAATTTTCATAAAGTTTGCATCGGGTAACAGGTGTCAGGAGCTAGATGTCAAAAAACAAGCAGGGAATATCTCTTAATACCGATTGTGAATCAAAATTGCTGATACAAGAAATTAAATGAATTGTATCGGCAATTTTGATTCACAATCGGTATTAACATCTAACTATTTGGGTGAATTTTTCGGGTTAACTCAGAACTTCGCTTTCTTACGCACCGACAAACGCGCAGAGAAGTCATGAGAAGCAACCTAGCTCAAACAATTTCCTGACTCCTAACACCTGAAACCTAAACCCTAACTCCTAACCCCTAACCCCTGACCCCTGACCCCTGACCCCTGACTCCTGACCCCTGACCCTCGGGCTATCGCCCTCGCAATCTTAGTGGGGAAAATGACAAACTAAAAATCCTTCGAATCTGCTAGCGCAGATTCTGGCTTTTTCATTTTTTTCGCTTTTGAAAATGGCTTTTTCAACCATTATAAATTCTCAGAAAAATTTAAAAATCAATCATAATTATTGGCGAGATTTCTCGGGCTATCGCCCTCGCAATCGTAGTGGGGAAAGTGACAAACTAAAAATCCTTCGAATCTGCTGGCGCAGATTCTGGCTTTTTCATTTTTTTCGCTTTTGAAAATGGAATTTTCAACGCGAAAAAATGAAAAATCCCTTTCAGCTAAGGCTGAAAAGGATTTTCATTTGTCGGGATGGCGAGATTTGAACTCGCGACCCCTCGCCCCCCAGACGAGTACTCTAACCGAGCTGAGCTACATCCCGAACTTTTCGAATGGCAAAAATAGCGAGGATTGTTCAGTTTGCAAAATAAAATCTTAAGAAAATATTAATTTTACACTTAACCTGCATTATTCATCGCAAAATTAAGCGTATTTGCATATATCAATATACTAACATTTTAAAGTCTAAAAACAATTAATAGTTTACACCTAATTTTAGGTATGCTTGAAATTCTCTTTGCACATCTTCAAACCATCTAAACCCTTGAAATATAAAAATATGACTGCGGGTTTAGATGATTCAAATCTGCACAAAGGGAATTCCATGAATAATGCAGGTTAAGGGAACATTCACAAAACTTTATCACTAAAAATTCGTTTAGCTTATATCTCAAGATTAAATTTGCAAAATATAATTATTAGAAAAACTATGACACCCATAAAACCCCGCTCAATATTAATACTGATTTTCTTTTTGTTGCAAATAAGCTCATATGCTCAAAAGCACACCATCAGCGGATACGTCCGCGACATTGAAACAGGCGAAGAATTACTTGGAGCCAACATCAATATCAATAAAATTAAGGCCGGAACAAGCACAAATCTTTATGGATTTTACAGTTTAACTGTCCCCGATGGCACGTATGAAGTCACGTTTTCATTCATCGGTTATCAGGAAGAACAAAAAACCATTGAAATAAAAAATGATGTCAATCTGAATGTCGATTTAAAACCCACAGCATTTACAACCGGAGAAGTTGTTGTCAGCGGTGAACGTAGCGATGCAAATGTCAATTCGAGCCGCATGAGCGTTGAAAAAATTGCAGTTGAAGATATTAAGAAATTACCTGCATTTATGGGTGAAGTGGATGTCATGAAAACAATTCAACTTTTACCCGGAGTTCAGGCTGCCGGTGAAGGAAATACAGGCTTTTACGTGCGTGGTGGTGGCCCAGACCAAAATTTGATACTCCTTGATGAAGCCACTGTATATAATGCATCTCATCTTTTCGGATTTTTCTCGATATTTAATGCTGATGCAATCAAAGGTTTTGAGCTTTACAAAGGTGGAATGCCGGCACAATACGGCGGAAGAATCTCATCCGTTATGGACATCAGCATGAATAACGGGAACATGAAATCGTACGATTTTCAAGGAGGAATTGGAACCATTTCTACCCGATTAACTGCTCAAGGTCCGATTGTCGAGGATAAAGCCTCGTTTTTAATCTCGGGAAGACGGACATATATTGATATTCTCGTAAAACCATTTGTTAATAAAGAATCGCCGTTCAGAAATTCAGGATACTATTTTTATGATGCAAATCTTAAACTCAATTATAAATTTTCAGATAAAAACCGACTTTATCTTTCAGGATATTACGGCAAAGATGTGTTTAATTTCTCAAGCACCGATGCTGGTTTTGGCATGAAAATCCCCTGGGGAAATGGAATTGCAAGCTTACGTTGGAATCATCTCTTTTCAAACAAATTTTTTGTCAACACAACACTTTTGTTCTCAGATTATCAATTTCAAACAGATGTCAGTATGGGCACAGAAGAAGAAAGCACGTTTAGACTCATTCAAAGTTCGGGAATCAGAGATTATCACTTTAAGCAAGATTACAGCTTTATTCCCAGCCCAAGACATACCATACGATTTGGTGGCGAATACATTTTTCACAGGTTTACGCCAAATACATTACAGATTGAAACTGAAGATGCTGACATTGATTTAGGCAAAAGTCAACAACAATACGCACATGAAGCAGCTATATATCTTGGAGATGATTTTACCATTTCTGAAAAATTATCAGTCTATGCCGGTTTAAGAGCCAGTACATTCTTTCAAATCGGCGAATTTACACGATTTGTAAAAGACCAATATCGCCTCGACAATGTGGATACAATTCAATATGGGCAAGGTGAAATTGTTGCCGACTATTACAGTCTTGAACCCCGGGTGAATGTGAAATATTCACTTTCAAAAACAAGCGCTTTGAAAGCATCATACATGCGAAATAAACAATATATTCATCTTGCAAGCTTATCGGCATCTACCCTACCGACTGACCTTTGGGTGCCCAGTTCAGATGTGGTAAAACCTCAAATCGGAGCGCAATATTCAATCGGATATTTCAGAAATTTCATTGACAATCTTTTTGAAACATCCTTGCAAATCTATTATAAAGATATGGACAATCTGATTGAATATGCGGACGGTGCGCTTCCAATGGATCAACTGAATGATAATGCAGATAATTACTTTGTCTCAGGAACAGGACAATCCTACGGAATCGAAGTATTTATAAAAAAACGTTACGGCGATTTAACCGGATGGATTGGATACACCTTATCAAAAACCGACCGGCAATTTGAAGAAATCAATGACGGAGAAATATTCCCCGCAAAATATGACAGACGACATGACCTCTCATTCACTATGAGTTATCAAATCAATAAAAAACTTTCCGCATCGGCAGTTTTTGTATATGCCACAGGAAATACAACTACACTACCGGTTGCCCGATACACTATCAACGGTGAAATTATTGAAGAATACGGCCCCAGAAATTCATACCGCATGGATCCGTATCATCGATTAGACCTTTCTGTTACCTGGATTACAAAACAAACGAGGAAATGGGAATCATCCTGGAATTTTTCCATTTACAATGTATATAACCGGAAAAATCCGTATTTCATTTATTTTGATTATGAAGGAGATGCATCCAACGGAACGTTCCAAACCAGTGCTAAACAAGTGTCGCTATTCCCTATTTTACCGGCTGTAACCTGGAACTTTAAATTCTAAAATCATGAAAACCAAAATACAAATAATCACATTATCCATTATTGTCATTCTTTTGATGATATCATGTGAAACTGATATTACCGTTGATTTACCAACACCTGACGAAAAACTCATTGTTCAGGGAAAAGTTGAAACAGGAGAACACCCCTTTGTTTTCCTTAGCAGAAATATTGGATATTTTGAACCAGTAAACATACCTCAACTTAATGAAGACTCTGACTTGCAAGAAATTATCACTGCATTAGAAAGTAGCATAGGCATAATTTACGACAGTACAATTGTAATGACAATTACATCATTCGATGGCAGTATTGATACACTTATACCGACAATAAATCCCTTCGAATTTCCAAATTTTGGGTATCAAGCCAGAAATATTATTGGGCAAGAAGGACAAAGCTATCGATTAGACATCACATACAAAGGGGAAAACTTTTGGGCAGAAACAAACATTCCCGAAGTTGTACCAATTGATAGCGTTTGGTTTAATTTCAATGAGAACAATGACACGCTCGGCACACTCGGTTTTCTTTTTTTGGATCCAAGCGGAATTAGAAATTTCTATACCATTGAAACCATGGTTGCAGGGGAACAATTTGCTTACAATCCCCCCTATTTTGGCTCCTACAATTTTGATGACGAACAACTTGACGGAGATACTATCAGGTATTATCCCTTATTAAAATCTTACGAAGGAAATGACTTTTTTGAAAGCAATACAAATGGGGATAACGAATTCAACGAAAAAGCATTCTATAAATTTGGAAATACCGTAAACATTAAACTCAGCACGATTGATATTAATACCTTCATTTTTTGGACATCCTTTACTATACATTTGAATACCGCCGGTAATCCATTTACGAATCCTGCAAGCTTAAAATCAAACATTGTCGGCGATAATTGCGATGGAATTTGGGCAGGATACGGCGCAGACATCAAAACCGTAACAATAGACAGCAGTTTAGTTCGTGAATGAACATAATTTAATTATTTTTGTTAACCCACATTATTCATTTTTCACAATTAAATCACATTATGGAAAAAATTAAATGTCTTATTATCGGATCAGGACCGGCCGCTTACACAGCTGCTATTTATGCCGCAAGAGCAAATATGAATCCTGTTATCATCGAAGGATTACAACCCGGTGGCCAATTAACAACCACAACAGATGTCGAAAATTTCCCTGGATATCCTGAGGGAATTACCGGCCCTGCAATGATGGAAGACCTGAAAAAACAAGCAGAACGCTTTGACACCGATATCCGTTGGGGATTAATTACTGAAGCGAATTTTAATCAAAAACCCTTCAAAATTAAAGGAGATCCCGGCATTGAACTGGAAGCAGATACCGTGATTATTGCAACCGGTGCAACAGCAAAATATTTGGGACTTGGATCAGAAGATAAATTCAGAGGACGCGGCGTTTCAGCTTGCGCTACATGCGACGGATTCTTTTACAAAAGAAAAGATGTTGCCGTTGTCGGCGGTGGTGATTCTGCTGCTGAAGAAGCGCATTATCTCGCCGGTCTGGCGAAAAAAGTCTATCTCATTATCCGTAAAGATTATATGAGAGCTTCAAAGGTAATGATTGAACGAGTAGAAAAAACTGAAAATATTGAAATCCTATATCGACATACAACAAAAGAAGTCCTCGGCGACGATATGGGAGTAACCGGAGTGCTTTTACACAATGAAAAAATTGATGAAGATGTAAAAATTGATGTTGACGGATTTTTCCTCGCAATCGGACATACACCAAACAGTGGCCCGTTTAAAGATTATCTTGATACCGATGAAGTCGGATACATTAAAACCATTCCGGGAACTTCTAAAACCAACGTCCCTGGCATATTTGCATGTGGCGATGTGCAGGACTCAATCTACAAACAAGCAATTACAGCAGCCGGTTCAGGATGCAAAGCAGCACTCGATGCAGAAAAATATCTCGCAGCACAATAATCTTAACACACCATATTATTTAGGAAAACAGCTCATAAATTTGAGCTGTTTTTTTTGGACAACCTTAAATTATCAGCAAGTCACTGCAAACAGTATAATTGAAGACAACAAGATAATAAATGCACCTAATTCTCTTTATCACCTGACCTAAAAGCAAATGAAACAAATCCCTCAATCAACTGTTAACGATATGTTAAAA
>CAYOUD010000085.1:0-11247 GCA_964407055.1 uncultured Bacteroidales bacterium
ATTGTTCTAATATCGGCAAAACTCCCTGATGGATAATTGGTTTTTAGTGCATCCATCGCTTCAAGTAATTTCGGAGCTAATTCTAGCGGACGCGGCATTTGGTCGGTTCCACGTGCTGCTCGTAATTGGTCGAAACTCGGAAAACGTGCGTCTGACTTTACGGACACAATATGTGCTTGCATGTCAGTATCAACCAAGCCTGGAGCCAAAGCACTGAAATGAGTTTCCGGCAATTCCTGCGCATAAAGCTGAATCATCATATTTAATGCAGCCTTACTTAGCGAATAAGCATTCCACCCCCGATTTCCATTTACTGCCGCACCCGACGAAATTGCAACAACTTGATGAACTTTCACATCCGCTTTGATCAGTAAATCCATTAAATACTTATTTGCCCAAAGATTTATCTCCATAACAGATTTCATCGAGGCTGCCGAAACTTCGTGCATGTCTCCGATTTCTCCAAGCACTCCGGCATTCAACACAAGTAAATCCCACTCCTTTTCAGCTTTAAAAATCGGCTTCATTACATTTTCCAATGCATTTCGTTCAGTTAAATCAGCAAACACATGATGATAAGATGCACATTTGCGTAATTTGGCATTATCTTTTCTGCTGATACCGTAAACCTGATGATTTCGACTCGACAGATATCGAGCAAGGCCATCTCCCAGCCCACTGCTTGTTCCAGTTATGATTATTTTTCCCATACTTTAGAAACAAACAACATCAAAAAAAAGTTCAAATAGCAACTATTGCATCATTAACATCATAAAATAGGCACACAAAAACAAACTGGTCTAATATAAAAAAAATACGTGTTTTTGCGTAAGATTTTATCATATATTTGCCTGTAATTTAGTATATAAAAAAGGGGATAGATTATGAATAAAGGATTATTTAACTCAATCTTAACAATATTGATTGTTTCGATATTTGGAACACAGCTGCTAGCCCAAGGTGTAGCGATTAATACTGATGGAAGTAATGCTGTTCCATCAGCCATGTTGGATATTAGCTCAACTAATCGAGGAATATTAATTCCTCGAATGAGCTTGTCCGACAGAGGTTCAATCACAACTCCTCTAGTAACTGGATTATTGATCTTTCAAACGGATAACACTCCAGGGTTTTATTATTACAACGGATCTGTCTAGAATTGGCTTTACTCTGGCGATGTACCAAGTATACCAGGAAATGTTGAACACTGGATTCGTCCGATATCAGCTAATTATATTCATCCGGAACATAACAGCAACATTCGTGTCCATGATGACAGTGAAACTTATGGTGTGTTCTACGATGGAAGCTCCAATCAATACGGGATTTACTCTCAAACCAGTTCAGCTGCTGACCCAACCAGTGCAGTAGTTGGATTTTCGAATGTTTCGGGGAACTCAACTTACGGATATCTGGGATATAATGGAACATACAGTTATGCAGGACAGACAATTAACGGATCCGCTGTTTATGGTTTAGTGGATGACCCCGACCGAGTTGCAGGCTTTTTCAGAACGACAGGTACAGCCAGCATGGCTGCAAATGTTAATTACAGTAATGTATGGATAGCAAATTATAATTATGTTGAGAATTCAAGCGGCGATTATAATCCGACAGCTTCATATTCTCAACTTGATGTTTCAAATTCTAGTTTAGGAGGTTATCAAGTAGCAACTAAGGGCTATTCAAATTATACTGCTGGAAGTGGGAATTCAGGATATTCAACTGGTGGCATGTTTGTTGGAAATGGAGATACTCAAGACGCATATGGCACTGTTGGGGTTGCTTCTTGTACAGGAAGTGCTTGCGGGGTCGGAGTTTATGGCGAAAGCTCAGATAATGCTAGCGGAAGTGATTACTTTAATAACAACATTGGTGCTGTTGAAGGAAACGGAGCATGGGGCACTAATACCTACAATTTTGGTGTAACAGGAAGAGTTGTTGGAACCGGTAACCGACAGGGAGGTGTTTTGGGTACTTGGTCTACGAGTGTTTACGCATCGCTTGGGTACAAGAACAGTGCAGGAAATCCGTTTGGGCTACTTTATGTTGGTGGATCATCAACAACTGCAAAATCAACGAATCCAAAAACATCCATTGGTATGGGTGGATACGGCGATTTAATGGGAGGTTGGATTAGAGGCAACCTGTATGGACTGCATCTAAAAGGCGATAGATATACGCTTTATGTTGACGGCAAGCAATATACCAATGACGTTATCACTCAATTAAGCGAAAATCGTGGTTCAGACTCTCGAAATGTTGCATATGTTAACACCTCCACAAGTGTGGACATACAAACAAAAGGACAATTTACCCTTACACAATCTGAGCAGATTATAACATTCAACCGCCAGTTTACTGAGCAGGTCAGTTCAAGTGAACCAATAATCTTGACGCTCACTCCACAGGGAGGGTTTGTTGATTTATATATTGAATACATTAACCCAAATGAATGCAAAATCATCGCTGATTTTTCCGACAAGCAAACCAAAAGCATCAAGAAAATAAAAGTTAACTGGATTGCAATCGGTACAAGAAAAGGCTATGAGTCTAATGAAACTCCTATTGAGCTACTATCTAATGATTATGACCTAATGATGGATGGTGTTATGCACAATGAATCAAACACACAAACTGATGCTAAACCAATTTGGTGGGATGGAAATAATTTGCAGTTTTCTAAACAACCAGCGACAAATAAAGAAGAAATTAAAAAAACAGAATTTCAAAAACTTAACGCTTCAAAAAATAAGAAAATCAGAAAAGATAAGCCACTGAATAAAAAAACAAGAAAGTAAAGAAAACAAATAAGCCCCTTTTGTTACTCAGGTAACATTTTACACGCCCAACATTCACGTTCTTTGTTGTAGAACTTTAAAATAAACAACAATGAAACGTAAAATAATAAATATCGACGAAGAGCTTTGCAACGGTTGCGGAGATTGTATCCCCAATTGCCACGAAGGTGCTTTACAGATGATTGACGGCAAAGCTCGATTAATCTCTGATTTAATGTGCGACGGCCTCGGTGCCTGCATCGGGCATTGCCCACAAGGTGCAATTACAATAGAAGAACGCGAAGCGGCGCCTTACGACGAAATTTTAGTCATTAAAGACATGGTGAAAAAAGGAAAAAACACTGTCAGTGCACACTTACAACATCTTTATGATCACGATCAGGATAAATTTGTAAAACAGGGCATTGATTACTTAAAAGCACATCAAGATAAACTGGGTTTTTCGTTGGCAGATGTGTTACCATCAAATCAAAAAGAAGAAATAGTTAAGCCGATGAAAGAAAAGCATCAGCATGAACATCATCTTGCAGGACATGCTTGTCCAGGTTCTGCAATGCGAGAAATGAAACGAGATAATGCAGTGCAAACACAGACACAGTCATCGCCACAGCAAAGTACATTGGAGCATTGGCCAGTACAATTGCATCTAGCGAATCCAAATGCGCCCTATTTCGCAGGAGCTGATTTACTAATTGCAGCCGATTGTACAGCATTTAGCATGGGCGATTTTCATCAACGACTGTTAAAAGGAAAAAAACTGCTCATTGCCTGTCCAAAATTAGATAGCAACCAGCAATCGTATCTCGAAAAACTGGCAACAATTATGAAAACAGCGAACCTGAATACAATCACTGTCGCCATAATGGAAGTGCCATGCTGCTCAAGTTTGACACACACTATTCTTAAAGCAATGCAAATATCGGGAAACAAAATCCCCGTAAA
The DNA here is from genome assembly GCA_964407055.1 of uncultured Bacteroidales bacterium. GTDB lineage: Bacteria > Bacteroidota > Bacteroidia > Bacteroidales > ML635J-15 > JAQIBY01. The sequence goes on from CAYOUD010000085.1 coordinate 3,744, forward strand.
ACAAATTATTGTGGGCGTTGACGGAGAAATTCGCAATGAGCAATGGGTAAATATTTAACCCGTAAAATTCATGCCATTCCCTTTGTGCAGATTTGAATCATCTAAACTCGAATAAACAATGAATTACACACCGGATAATTGTTCGGTGTGTTTTCTTCGTACAAATCAAACAACATGTCTCTTTTTATGGATTATTAATTCCCATGTCGTAGAAAGCATTAATTTTGCACAAACGAAAATACTATGGCAAGCCGAAGAAAACCAGATTGGTTAAAAATAAAACTCCCCGAAGGCAAAAATTATGCTGCTGTCAATCAAATTGTTAAAGAACATCATTTACACACCATCTGCGAAAGCGGAAAATGCCCAAACATTGGCGAATGCTGGGGAAATAGCACGGCAACCTTTATGATTCTCGGTGACATCTGCACACGATCATGCAAATTTTGCAATACAAAAACCGGGAAACCACTCCCACCCGACCCCAACGAACCAAAAGAACTCGCTGAGGCAATCAAACTCATGAAGTTGAAACATGCAGTCATCACATCAGTTGATAGAGATGATTTAGACGATAAAGGAGCAAATCACTGGGCAGAGACAGTAAAAGCAGTACGGCAAATCAATCCGAAAACCACAATGGAAACCTTAATCCCGGATTTTGATGCCAAACCAAGCCTTTTAGATATTATTATTGATGTGCAACCGGAAATTGTTTCGCATAATTTGGAAACCGTTGAACGGCTGACTCCACAAGTACGTTCAAGAGCGAAGTACCAAACCAGCCTGCAAGTCATAAAGTATCTGTCAGAACATGGCATCCGAACAAAATCGGGACTTATGTTGGGTTTGGGAGAAACCAACGAAGAAATCTTAAAAAGCATGGACGATTTGGTAAATGCCGGCTGCGAAATTCTTACGCTCGGACAGTATCTGCAACCAACAGCCAAGCATCTCCCCGTGCAGCGATACCTAACACCAGAAGAATTTAATTTACTAAAACAAGCCGGATTCCGTGCCGGGCTAAAACAAGTTGAATCAGCGCCCCTGGTTCGCTCATCCTATCATGCCGACCAACAAGTATAAGATGATCGATTACACAATTAAAGACTGGGGCTTAATTGACTACAACGAAGCCCGACAAAAACAAAGAAGCCTGTTTGAACTTGGCATTCAACAACGAAAAACGGGAAACGATTTGGGATTTAAAAATCACCTGATTTTTTGCCAGCACCCGCATGTCTATACACTTGGAATGAATACGGGCAGAGAAAACCTACTGGCATCCGATAAGGAATTGAAAGAAAAATCCATTCAATGCATAAAAACTGAACGCGGAGGGAATATTACCTATCATGGTCCGGGACAATTGCTTTGCTATCCAATTTTAAATATAAAAGCCCTTGATTTATACCTGATTGATTATGTTTGGAAATTGGAGGAAGTAATTATTCAAAGCATAAAAAAGTATGGAATTACAGGGATTCGAATACACAATGCGCCCGGTGTTTGGGTTCATGGTGAATTCAACAAACCAAAAAAAATTGCAGCCATCGGAGTACGCAGCAGCCGATTTATTACCATGCATGGATTTTCGCTTAACGCCAATACAAACATGACGTATTTTAACATGATAAAACCTTGCGGGTTTGAATCAGAATCTGTTTGCTCTATGCAAATACTATTAGACAAACCCATAAACATGGAAATCCTCAAAAGCCATATTATAAACGAATTTGAAAACGCATTTGGGATGGAGGATGGATAAACACTGCTTAATCACTAAATTACATCAAACCACAACTCCCCTGTTATTGCTGAAAATATCCGATGAAAATGAAACTAAGAAAATCCAGCAATTTCACAAAGTATATCTAGATTCAAGTCTTCAGCAAGGTGTGCATCAACATAATCCATAACTTTATTTATCCGATGCACATAGATTTTCTGATAATAATTCATCTGTTTACCATTTTCAAACAGTCAGCAAAACGCAAAAGCATTCCTATCCTATCCACGCCTTTACATCATCCTGCGTTGGGTTTTTCAGACCAAGTTTATGCTTTTTATTCATCCCGCAAAGGGTTTGATGCAGTTTGTTTGGATTTTCCTCCTTAAGCGTGTCAATCTGAGCAAATCCGGCTTTGAAGATCACGTCAACCCATTCTTCAGGGATTCCAAGTGCGATAAAATCTGATTTTTCATCAACTTTGGCTTTCGCTTCCGGCTTCATTTGCGGAAAGAACAATACATCCTGAACCGACGGGCTGTTTGTCATCAGCATGGTTAAACGGTCAATTCCAATGCCCATTCCGGCAGTTGGCGGCATGCCATATTCCAACGCACGCAAAAAATCCTGGTCGATAAACATGGCTTCGTCATCGCCTTTTTGCGATAATTTCAACTGCTCCTCAAAACGTTCCCGCTGATCAATCGGATCATTCAACTCAGTATAAGCATTCGCAAGCTCTTTCCCATTCACCATCAGCTCGAAACGCTCAGTTAAATCCGGATTATCGCGATGTTTCTTTGTTAATGGCGACATTTCTTTCGGATAATCAATAATGAAAGTTGGCTGGATGTAATGAGGCTCACATTTTTCACCAAAAATTTCATCAATCAGTTTCCCTTTTCCCATGCTTGGATCGATTTCAATCTCTAGCGCGATACAAATCTCACGTAATTCAGCCTCAGATTTTCCGGTAATATCATAACCTGTATGCTCCTTAATAGCATCAGTCATGGTAATTCTCGGGTACGGACGCTTAAAGTCAATTTCCTTATCACCAAGTTGCACTTTAGTTTTTTCATGTAATGCGATGGCAACCCTTTCGATCATTTCTTCGGTAAAATCCATCATCCAATGATAATCCTTATAGGCAACATAAATTTCCATTACCGTAAATTCCGGATTATGTGTTCTGTCCATTCCCTCATTACGGAAATCTTTAGAAAACTCATACACACCATCAAACCCACCAACAATCAGCCGTTTCAAATACAACTCATTCGCAATACGCAAATACATCGGCATATTCAAACTATTATGATGCGTAATAAACGGGCGCGCTGCTGCACCACCTGGAATTGCCTGCAAAATCGGGGTTTCAACCTCCAAATATCCATGCTCATTAAATATTTCCCGCATGGTATTAATGAGTTTTGTTCGTTTAATAAAGACATCCTTTATCTGAGGATTAACCAATAAATCAACATAACGCTGACGATAACGCTGATCTGGGTCGGTAAATGCATCATAAGTTTTTCCATCCTTTTCCTTAACAATCGGTAAAGGGTGAATTGCTTTTGACAAAACAGTAAAATCCTCAACATGTACAGAAATTTCACCCATTTTGGTACGAAAAGCATAGCCTTCAACACCAATAATATCACCAATATCCAGATACTTTTTAAAAATTTGATTGTATTTGGTTTTATCTTCTCCGGGGCAAATGTCATCACGACGAAAATACAACTGAATACGCCCATCTTTATCCTGCAATTCTGCAAACGAAGCATTTCCCATAATCCGCCGCGACATAATGCGCCCTGCAAGCTGCAACGATTTTAAAGCTTCCGGCTTATCATCGTCAAAACGACTCAAAATTTCACGACTAGTAATATTAATTTCGTATCCTGCTTCTGGATAAGGATTTACATCCAGCTCCCGCAAAGCTTGCAAACTTTTCCGACGAACAATCTCTTGTTCACTTAATTGCATATTCTCCATAGTCTTATAAAAATTTATACAAAGATAACAGCTTTCCGTCGTGTTCATAAAAAATCACCAAGCGATTTCACAATAAAAATTCAAATCGTATTTACTCAACAAAGATGGCATACGGCTATCAATCAAACAAAACGGCAGATTTGTACATGAATTTCATAAATAAATCCTATTTTTTATTGTTAGCGTTTCATTAAAAAAAATATTTTTGGTATTATTGTATAATCTTTCTAAATAATAATAATAATTGATTTTTGTATTCAATGGATCGGAAGTGGATTTTGCAAGCGAGTGGAGACCCTGAAACAGTCAAGAAAATGGCTGAATCACTCAATATCAATCATTTTCTTGCTGATATTCTTGTTCAGCGAGGCATAACAGATTTTGCTGCTGCAAAAGCATATTTCAGACCCAACCTTGATGACCTGCATGATCCGTTCCTGATGAAGGATATGGATAAAGCTGTTAGTCGTTTAAATGAAGCGATTGATAATAATGAGAAAATTCTTATTTACGGCGATTATGATGTTGACGGGACAACCTCTGTATCATTAATTTACAACTACTTAAATAATTTCCATCAGAAACTGGGATGTTATGTTCCGCACAGAAATAATGAAGGCTATGGAATTTCTTATGCCGGCTTGGATTTTGCAGCTGAAAACGATTATAATTTGATTATCGCTTTAGATTGTGGAATTAAAGCCGTTGATAAGGTTAAATATGCGACAGAAAAAAATCTGGACATCATTATTTGCGACCATCACACACCGGGAAAAATTATTCCTGAAGCGGTAGCAGTACTTGACCCCAAGCGTGAAGACTGCAATTATCCCTATAAACATTTATCAGGCTGTGGCGTAGGTTTTAAATTTTTACAAGGCTTTGCCAAATTCAATAATTACGACGAAAAAACATTGCACAAATATCTGGATTTGGTTGTGGTTAGCATTGGCTCCGACATTGTTCCGATTACCGGAGAAAACCGTGTGTTGGCTCATTATGGGTTGAAAGTTTTAAATCACTCTCCCCAAACCGGGCTAAAAACAATTATTGAACTCAGCAATCTCTCAAATAAAGAAATTGCAATTTCAGATATTGTATTTAAAATTGGGCCGCGAATTAATGCTGCCGGACGGATGGAATCAGGCTCAAAAGTTGTTGATTTGCTCATTGCTCAAGACGAAAAAAAATCTTTTGATATTGGAAATCAAATCAATCTCATTAATGATGAGCGTAAAACGTTAGACCACAGCATCACGGATGAAGCGATTAAACAAGCTGCGGATGAAATTGACGGCAAACACAAAAAATCCACCGTTGTTTATTCTGAAGACTGGCACAAAGGAGTTATTGGCATTGTTGCCAGCAGATTGATTGAAGTGTTTTACCGGCCAACGGTTGTATTGACAGAATCCAATGGAATGTACAGCGGATCTGCTCGTTCAGTACCCGGTTTCAACCTTTACAATGCCGTTGAACATTGCAGCGAATTACTCGAAAATTTTGGCGGACATATGTATGCTGCCGGGCTAACATTGAAGCCTGAGAATTATGATAAATTTAAAGAATGTTTCGAAAATTATGTTGCTGAAAATATTACCGAAGAACAACTCACTCCTCGCATAAATTCCGATTTGCAAATTGAAGTGAAACATATCAATCACAATTTTTTTAAAATTCTTAAACAATTTGCACCATTTGGACCAAACAACATGAAACCGGTGTTTATTTCGCACCACGTATTTGATAACGGACAAGGAAAAATTGTCGGAAAAAACGGGGAACACCTTAAACTCAAAGTCATTCAGCATGTGGGTGATAATTTAACGATTGATGCCATTGGTTTTGGGTTCGGAAAGTTTTTTGATCATATTAAAAATTATCAACCCGTTGACATTTGCTACACAATAGAAGAAAACATCTTTATGGGTAGAAAAACCCTGCAAATGCTTATACGGGACATTAAACTATCAGATAATTCAGAACGGTTTTAATCATCGCTCTAATTGCTCATCCAATCGGATTATTGCGCTTAATCAGGCAACAATGCAAAGATTATTCACCAGAAATAAATACACTTTATTATATACCGTGCTAATTAATAACAAGAAACTTGCAATCTTAGGCAACCTTTTTATCACAAAACCCGTTTATTAATATGAGCAGACTATGAAAATCTGAACAATTCATCTGTTTCGATGTTCTAGTTTGCACAGGTTTGTAAGATTACAAACTATCTAATTTACGTTAAAAACCACTGTATTAACCTAAAATGGATTAACACATGAAAAAAAGTATCATTGTACCAATTGACTTTACCGATGTTTCGCATTACGCAATGGAACACGCCTATCTGATTGCAAAAAAAATTAAAACTCCGATTAGCTTGGTTCATATTGTATCTAATTGCAATATGATTGATGAAAAAGAAGAGGAACTCAAGCAATTGGCAGAAAAGTTTAAAACCACACATCCTGATATTGAAATCGGAACGATAGTGCGCAAAGGCAATATTTTTAAAACCATCTATGAAGTTGCCCAAGAGAAAGAAGCCTACCTCGCTATTATGGGAACTCATGGACAAAAAACCCTCAAAAAAGCGATGAAAGTTGTGAAAAAATTTATGAAAATTGCCTTTATCTTGGTGCAAGCATCTCCCGAGGGAAAAGAATTGAAAAAAATACTCATTCCGCTCGACAATAATCCGAAAACCAGAGCAAATTTAAACTGGATTAAGGTTTTCGGACGTTATTTTGATCTAAAAGTATTCTTACTTTATCCGGTATTTAAAAACGATGAAAAGAACAAGATGACTATCCGAAACTTGCGATTTTCAGAAAAAATTCTCGACAACGAATTAATTGATTATCAAGTGGTAAGAGCTAACGAAACAGACAATTATCCGTCTGAAATTTTTTCACAGATAAAAGAAGTGGATGCCGACATGCTCTCAGTGATGTCAACTAATTACAAAAAAATAATTCCGAAATTAAAAACGCAAGAAGAATTAGAAACCTATAAAGAAACATCAATACTTTGTGTTAATCCAAGAATTGATTTAGAAAAATTCGGTGGTTTAACTTAGTTTGTGTTAATCCGTGAATGAAACCACTTAAAACCAATTCTCTTACGCCTGATGTCGGCAACACATCAGGCGTTTTTCATATCTGTATCAATAAACGGCAACCGTTTTGGTTTTATTTGTCCTCGCTCCAACATTCCGATCAACTTCTCCCCTGCTGCGGCTATATCATCAGACAACTGCCGGGCATTTAAAACCAGCTTGTCATCTTCCATCACCAAATGCTTAGTCCCTTTAACCTGCAATTTTAAGTGCGCTGATGGAATAAACATGTGCGTCATTTGAGACCGGAACTGCTCATATAACTTGTCCCCGCGGTTTTTTGAAGAATAAAGCCCAGGAAATAAATGGTACAGTGCATTGCGAAAACGAATTTTCGATTGTGATCGCGCACGAAATGGCTTATTATCCAGAAAACTGCCGAGTACCTCAATACTCTGAGCCATTAAAATAAATGCCGCCCGATGATGCCCGTCATCCAACAGCGCACGAATGGGCTGTATTACTTCATTTCGAATAAATTCTGCTTCTGTCATAGTTTATAAATCTTAATCTCCAAAGATGCAACATTTTTTGGAAACATATGCAATTACAGGAGTTAGGAGCTTGTCAATTGTCAATGCCTGAATAGGATTGACTTATGATAGAAATATAAACAATTCCAAAAATATAAGTCCTGTAGGGACGATTCT
>CAYOUD010000086.1:0-11152 GCA_964407055.1 uncultured Bacteroidales bacterium
GATTCACAATCGGTATTAACATCTAACTATTTGCGGTGAATTTTTCGGGTTAAATTGGGTTTTCAAGCATATATTTTTGTATAAAGTAGATAATTAGTGATTTGTTTTCAGTAATTAAGATTTGCAATTTTTTTTGATTGGGAGGGGCAACTTTTTTCTGCTAATTGATTTTGAAAGTTGAAAAATTCAGAATTTCATCAAAATCATTTGGAATTTCAGAAACAATTTGCATACTCTCATTGCTGGCAGGATGTTTAAATTTCAACTCAGAGGCATGCAGAAACATTCTGTGGATTTTGGTTGTATTTGCAAGCTTCTTATTCAGATCCCAATCCCCATGTTGAATATCTCCGATGATATCATATTTTAAGCTTGACAAGTGTTGGCGTATCTGATGCCAGCGTCCGGTATGCAGTTTTATTTTCAATAGATTCAGAATCAGTGGGTCTCCATTTTTGTCCAATTCTTCTGTTTCTGTGTGTTGTATGCGTTCAAATTCAGTCAGTGCGGGTAGTTTTTTTCGTTTTTTACGGTCGAAAACAGGTTTGTCAATTTCTCCTGATACTGGAACATTGCCTTTAACCACTGCGATGTAGTATTTCTCAATTTCTGACTGCCTGAACATTTGATTGAAACTTTCCAGCGTGCTTTTGTCAAAGCATACAATAATAAGTCCTGAGGTTTTAGCATCCAATCGGTGGGGGTTGTATATATTTTGATTGAAATAGTTGCCTGCAATTTTATTTAGGTATTCTGCATCTTTGGGCATGTGACTGTTGTGAGTGACCGGCATACCGAAATCCTTATCAAGAACAGCAAAGTTTTCATCCTGAAAAATGATTTTCATAACTTGAGACATTTAATGATTAACAAACGTAATGAAAAACAATGTTAGAAAAAACTGTGGGACTGCCAATAATCACAGTCCCACAGTTTTTTACTAATATTTAGATGAAAATTACTTATTCAACACTTGAAAAATACTTCATGAATTGAGATCTCATATAAATTTGAGAGTCAGGAATATTTTCCCAGGACATTTTGCCTCTAAAATCTTCAATGGTTTCAAAATGATGTTCTTGCATCCAAGCTGTGACTTCATCATTTAATATGCGAATTTGGTTTGCTCCTTTTTTATAAAGCACGGAACAAACCTGTGCAACCTGTGCTCCAGCAAGTAATTGTTTTACCACTGCGCCACCGTCATGGATTCCGGTTGATGCAGCAACTTCAATATTTTTAATACTGCCGCTTATCATTCCCACCCATCGAAGAGAATGTCTGATATCTGTATCTTTACTGAAAACTGAGGCAGATACCATTTCCATTTTATCAATATTGATTTCAGGCTCGTAAAATCGATTAAAGAGTGTCACTGCTTTTACACCTCTGAACTGCAATTGTTTTACCAGTCTCATGATGTTGGTAAAATGCGGCCCGATTTTTACTGCCAATGGAATATCAATCTCCTCAAGGACTTTCTCAACAATATCATAATATTTTGATTCAATATCAAGGCTTTCAATATTTCCGTTTTGCGGGATAATATTGATGTTGAGTTCCAGTGCATCTGCTCCGGCATCCTGAATTTTCTTTGCAAAACCGGTCCAATCTTTACTGGAAACACAGTTAATGCTTGCAATAACAGGAATGGAAATGTTGGCTTTGGCATTGCGGATGAGTTTTAAATATTCATCAACGGAATTGTGTTTTGCGTATCCACGGATGTAATCTTCTGCTTCCGGATAATCGTGACTTTGACTAATTAGGCGACCGGCTTCTACATTAAGCTGTTCTTCAAAAAGCGATTTTAGAATGACAGCACCCGCACCGTATGATTCCATTTCTTTTAAGCTTTCGACAGATTTTGTTAGTCCTGAGCTACTTACAACTACAGGAGATTTCAATTCTAGTCCCAAGAATTTTGTTGTAATATTTGTCATGTTTTTAGTTTTTATTTTCTGTTAACAAATATAGTATTTCTACTAGAAATAATTCATGATATTTTGAGTTTTTGAAGAAAACAGGAACTATTGCTGTGATACGTTGTAATATTTCATTGCTTCAGGCATTGCTTTTTGCATGGACTCAATTCGATTTTTGCCTTTGCCATTGCATGACTGATAAAAATACCGGAAAGGAAACTTGTTCAATTGCCTGATTACCAATAATAATAGCAAAAGAGAATGTGACAACAGTCATGCTTACAATTTGGCCAAGAACCCGCATTGTTGATGCCGAACCGGATGCTAATCCGTATTGGCTTTTGTTGACAGAGCTCATGATTGTATTCATGTTTGGAGATGAAAAAAGTGAAAATCCAAACCCCATCCAAATTAATAATATTACAATTAGCCAAATAGGAGTTGTAGCACTGAGAAATGCAAACAGTATTAATCCAATTGTGCACATACTCATACCTGCGGTAGCAAGAATTCGTGGTTGTATTTTATCAGACATACTCCCAGAAATTGGTGAGAAAATCGCCATAATAGCAGGCTGAGCAACCAGAATAATACCGGCATCGCGTGGGGATAATCCTTGAATTTTTTGCAGATATAAACTGAGCAGAAATACAATGGCAAAAGTAGCACTATAATTAATGAGTGCGGCAAGATTTGAAAAGGCAAACAAACGGTTTTTTGTAAAAAGCTTCGTGTCGATAACCGGGAGTTTTGATTTGCGTTCAAATTGCCAGAAAATTGTCATGAAAATAATGCCTGCCAGCATTAACAATCATCCCAGAGTTTGTGGGATTTTTGAAGATCCATATACTAGCGCAATCAAACCTAACATATAAAAGATACTGCCTGTTAAATTAATCTTTTTCCCTTTGATTTTGGGAATTGTGTCTTTTCCTAAAAATCGGGATGCCACTAGAATTGTGATAATCCCTAATCCGGAAGCGATAAAAAAGATCGCTCTCTATCCGAGATATTGTGTGATAATTCCTCCAGCAAAGGGGCCAAAAGCGAGTCCTAAATAAACTGCTGCAACTGACATTCCAAGCAAACGTCCACGGTATTTTGGCGAAAATGATGAAACAAGAATTGCTGTACCTGTTGTGCTGGTAAGTGCAGCTCCTATGCCTTGAAATAAACGGAGAATAATGAGCCATGTTCCGCTTGGGGCAAACCCACAGGCTAAAGAAGCCAACGTGAATAAGATGACCCCAATTTTAAACATTCTTCGAATCCCGGTTAGGTCACCTAATCGACCAACTGGCAGTAAAAAAACTCCCATTGCCAGCAAAAATGTAGTGATAACCCAATTCAAAGCAATTGCATTTAATCCAATTTTTTTTTCAATTGCGGGTAAAGCAATATTAACTAATGAAATCAGGAAAGTCCACATGAAGGCAGTAATTGCAACAATGCCTAGGATTGAAAGTTGTTGTCTGCTATATTTCATATTCCTGCAGTTTCCTTAGGATTCTATTTTAATTGTAATAAAATATCCGAATTTGTAAAAGTCAAACAGTGTTAAAGAAGGATTGTTGCTTTGTAATTGATTTCTTATAAGCGGCTTACTTAGAAAAAACGCAATTTTCCAGAGCCAAATTAATCGCATTTTTTTTTGTCTCTCATAAAACAATAAAAGCTGATTGCTTTGCACAAAATTTATTTTAGATTGATGCTTTATGTAAAGTATTTTTAAATTTCTGACAGCTTGTTCTGTTTTTTTTAGAAATATGATTGATGCCTCTAAGCCCAAATGTAGTAAGGGGTTGTCAATGTGGGTGATAGGGAACCCTTGTTTTTTTAATTCCAAGCCAAACATGCTGTCCTCATGACCGTATCCCTGAATGGAAGTGTCAAATTTTATGCGCTGAAATATTTTTTTGTCAATCAGAAAATGATGGGTTGTAAACGCATAGTAAGGATTTATATTTCTGATTTCTGCTGTTTTGCTTTCTCTGTGATGACCATATTTCCAGCGGAGCATATATACTTTCTCTGGTTTGTCTTTTTCATAGCTGGTACCTCCACAGCATACCGTATTGGGTTTGGTATATTTAAGGTAATTGCGGAGATAGTTTTCATTATCGATTCCGGAATCGCAATCCATAAATAGGATATAGGGATATTTTGCAAGTTCACCCAGCTTATTTCTTCCCGCTGAGCGACCTAAGTTTTCAGGGGATTGATGTAGCTTAACAAGCGGGAAAGTTTTAGCTTTTATTAAATCTGACTGTATGTTTTCAGGTGATGCATCATTAAATAAAATGATTTCAGCCTCAAGTTTTTCACGAGCAATCTGTGCGCTGAGTACTTTTATAAGCTTCAGCGGAACGAAGTTATATAGTGGGATGCAGATTGAAAGCATAAAAAAAAGGGGCATTTAGCCCCCTAAAGTAATAATTTTTAATGGCTTAGAGTTGGATTCCGTTATCTTTCTCTTCAACTTCACCTTTTTTAGCAACCTCTTTTTCATCCATTTTAATTTGTTTGATTGGTTGTGCTTTAGGTTTTACATCCTCTTTTTCTGGTGTTTTTGAATCGGCTGTCTCAAGATTTTCGTCAGCTTCTGTATTGACAATCTCTTCGTCCATGTTACCGACTTCTTCTACAACTTCATCCTGAGTTTCGTCTGCTTTTACTTCTTCTGTTTTAGTTTCTTCATCAGTGGTTTCGCCACCGTTGTTACATGATACAGCAAATAAACCAAATACTGCTGCTACTGCAAAAATTGATAGTTTTTTCATAATATAGTTTCGTTTAAAAGTTATAACCGTAAAATTACAGAATTATTTCAGAAATCAAATTTTTTTAATGTGTTTCTGTATATTTATTCAATTAATTCTTTCAAAAATGCTCTAACCTCCTGAACTGAATCAATCAGCGTATGCGCTACCGTGTTAATGCTTCCTACTTTAATCGTGTGGGCAGAAGCTGGAAGTGCTTTAAATAGAAATTCATCTGTCCAGTCATCACCAATTGCCATAATGAAATCGTAATTTTCGCCCGACATATGGTTCAAGGCTGCTTGTCCTTTATTGATTCCAGAGGTTTTCAATTCAACCACTTTATTCCCTTCCATAATTTCAAGATTATGGTTTGCGATTAAACTGTTGACTTCGTCTTTCAGTTCAATTGAGCGATTTTTTCCTAATTCAGGATCTGACTTTCGGTAATGCCAAACTAAAGAGTAGTTTTTCTCTTCGTAAAAACTACCCGGCGTTCTGTCAACATACCACTGAATAATTGGACGGAAAATATCTTTCCATTCATCATTCATTTGGGCTGTCATAACCCACTCGTTATTTTTGCACACCCAAACTCCGTGCTCGGCGATGAGTTTCAAATTTCGGTTCCCAAACCATTTGTCAAGTGTGTCTTTATCGCGACCGCTAATAATTACAACTGTGTTATTCGAATTTTTGCTGAGCTTTTCCAAAATATCATACAGTGCTTTGTCAGGATATGCCTGCTGAGGATCATTATGGAATGTTTGCAATGTTCCATCGTAATCAAGAAGCAAAATGCGCTTTTTAGCTTCTTGATAGTCCTTAAGTATCTTGTTTTTAACAGATTCCATATTTTTAGGTCGATATATCGCTTTGCGTTTAGAGTGTTTTTCGAGTGTTCCGAGGAAATCGGTCGCCCATTTATCAATATTGTATCGTTTTAGTCGGTTTTTCAACGTTTTATTACGCATTAATTGTTCCTCTTCAGGCATAATAATGGCCTGGTGAATGGTATCTGCAATTTCTTCTGTATTATTCGGATTAATAATCAGTGCCTCACTCATTTCCTTTGCAGAACCGGCCATCTCACTTAATATCAGCACGCCTTTATCATCAGGTTTTGAAGCCAGATATTCTTTTGCAACCAGATTCATTCCGTCACGGATTGGTGTTAGCAGTGCAATATCGCTAGCCAGATACAATTCAATTAGTTTATCTAATGGCATGCTGCGGTAGAAATACCAGATTGGTGTCCAGTTTATCATACCGTATTCGCCATTAATCCTACCAACCAGCTCGTCAACCTCTTTTTTCATTTGCTGATATTGCGGGACATTACTGCGGGTAGGTGTAGCCAGCATCAGCAGGGTGACTTTTCCACGATGTTCCGGGTATTTTTCAAGAAACCGCTCGTATGCCCACAAACGGTTTGGTATCCCTTTGCTATAATCAAGTCTGTCTATGCTCAAAATCAATTTTCGATCAGCTTGCGTTAGAAAGTGTTTTTCAATTTCTCTCTGAATTTCAGACTTGTCTTTAACAGAACGGTTTCGTTTTTCAATGGCAGCTTGTTCAAAATAATCGTAATCTATTCCCATCGGAAAGACATCCAGATTGATTTCCCGTGTGTTTAGCTGAATGCGATTAAAATCAGCATCATAACCTAGCAATCTGTGCGCACAGGACCGAAAATGTCGCTCGTAATCATAGGTGTGAAATCCGACTAAATCTGAACCTAAAATGCCTTCGATAAGCTCGTTGCGCCATGGTAACAAGCGGAAAACCTCATAGGAAGGAAATGGAATGTGTAGAAAAAACCCAATTCCGATGTTCGGAAAGCGTTTTCGTAACATTTTGGGTAATAAAAATAAGTGATAATCATGAATCCAAATATGATCCTCTTCATTGATATGTTCGGAAATTGTATCGGCAAAAATCTGATTTACACGCACATAGGCATCCCAGTATTCTGCTTTGTATTCGGTGTATTGTAGAAAATAATGAAATAAAGGCCAGATCGTTCGATTGCTGAAACCGTAGTAATAATCATCAATATCTTTGGTGTCCAAATAAACCGGTGCACATTTATAATCAGCCAGCAAAGCTTCAGCTTCTTTCGTTTTTTCTTTCCCGACGGCTTTCGGATCAAACATTGGCCATCCAAACCATAAGCTATCATAATTTTCATGAACCGGCTTCATGCCCGTAGCAAGACCACCAATTCCTTGTTTTGCTGTAATTTTATTGTCTTCAAAGTTTAAACTTACCGGCAAGCGGTTTGAAATTATAATAATTCTTTTCATATTGCGTCAGTTTTGTGAAAAAATACAAATAAATTTGCAACTGACCATGAAAATACTGATATTTTAATGAAATTAGCATGAGAACATTGAATTATGGACTTATAGGAAACTGTCGAAGCGCTGCACTGGTGTCAGATAAGGGAGCAATTGAGTGGTTTTGTCTGCCGAAATTCGACAGTCCGTCAATTTTTGCAAAAATTCTGGATAAAAATATTGGCGGAGAATTTTCCATCTTAACGAGTGATGATTATAAAATCACACAACAATACATGGACAAGACCAATTTGCTACTTACTCGTTTTGATAATGGAACAGATGCTTTTGAAATTACGGATTTTATGCCCCGGTATATGAATGGAGACAATGATTATTATGCTCCACCGGATATTATTCGGTATTTTCGTGTGATTTCAGGAAAACCAAGATTTCGGATATACTATAATCCTCGAATGAACTATGCATTTGGTGAAATAAGCTCAAAAATTCACAGCAAATACATTAAATCTAAAACGACTGAAGGTGATTATGACTCTGCTTATTTATACAGCAGTTTCGATTTTGCGAGTATCTTAAATACTAAGGAAATACGCTTATCTGATGATGAGTTTTTATTGTTGTCATATCATCAAAAATTACATGAGCAATCTGTTGAACGGGCACGTTTAAAACTTGAACGCACAAAAGTTTATTGGTTGAATTGGACTGATCGTACACAGAAATATTCACAGTATAATGATGTGATTTTACGTTCAGGGCTAGTGCTAAAACTCTTAACGTATAATCCGAGTGGCGCCATTTTAGCAGCTGCAACTACTTCTTTGCCTGAAACCATTGGCGAAGAGCGTAACTGGGATTATCGCTTTTGTTGGATGCGGGATGCGTCCATGACAATCAAAGTGCTTTCAAATCTTGGGCATTTCAATGTTGCCAGGCGCTACTTAAACTATATTATCAAACTTGTGCCGGTAAAAGATGAACCCATCCAAATTATGTATGGGATTAATGGTGAAAAGAAATTGAGCGAGAAACATCTCGATTATCTCGAAGGTTACGAGGGTTCAAAACCGGTACGGATTGGAAATGCGGCCTATAAACAGAAGCAAAATGACATATATGGTGTGCTTGTTGATGTGATTTACCAACTGTTTAAGCGCTATGATGTGAGTTTGTCAAATTCAGAGGAATTATGGACAGTGACACGAAGCATGATGAAAGTGGTTCAGCACAGTTGGCAAAATCCGGATCGCGGAATTTGGGAAATTCGTAATGAGCAAAAACATTTTACCTTTTCCAAAGTCTTATGCTGGGTTGCTTTGGATAGGGGTGTAAAAATTGCTGAAATGATTAATATGCCCGATTATGTTGAAAAATGGACAGTCCTGCGAGATGAAATCAAAGAAGATATCATGAAAAATGCATGGAACGAGTCGGTTGGGGCTTTCACTCAAACTTATGGATCAAAAGAGCTTGATGCCTCCAATTTGCTGATGGAATCTTATGGCTTCATTTCTGCTGCTGATCCAAAGTTTAAATCCACCGTGCATGTTACAGAAAAAGCGTTAAGCCGCAATGGGTTAATGTATCGATACAAAAATACCGATGACTTTGGAGCTCCGAAATCTTCTTTCACGATTTGTACATTCTGGTTGATTACTGCCCTGTATCGTATCGGAGAGAAAGCTAGAGCAAAAGCTATGTTTGAAAGGGTATTGGGTTATTCAAATCATTTGGGATTATTCAGTGAAGATATCGATTTTGAAACCAAAGCACTGCTCGGAAATTTCCCGCAGGCTTATTCGCATTTGGCATTAATCGAAACTGCAATTACCATTTCTGAAGACAAAACTAATGGTTTAAATAAAGGAAAATTATGTTAGGATTTATTGATTGGACTGTCGATCCCGTTGCTTTTGAAATCGGCGCACGAGGAGTTCGCTGGTATGGAATTTTGCTGGCAACAGGTTTTTTACTCGCATATCTCGTTTTTAGCCGAATTGCTAAAAAAGAGGGATTGAAGCAGGAACTAGTTGATCGGTTTGCAATTATGGTTGTAATTGGTGTGATTGTCGGCTTACGACTCGGACATTGCCTGTTTTATAACCCGTCTTATTATTTGCAAAACCCGCTTGAAATATTGAAAGTTTGGAAAGGTGGACTAGCTAGTCACGGTGGAGCAATCGGAATATTTCTCGCTGTGTGGCTGTTCCAACGAAAACGTAAGGAGTTTTCATTTTTGTATTTGATTGACAGATTGTCAATTATTGCCGTTCTGGCAGGTTCTTTTGTGCGTATTGGAAATCTTATTAATCATGAAATTGTTGGTGTCCCGACTCAGGTTCCATGGGCTTTTATCTTTCACCGAGTGGATGAATTGCCAAGACATCCAACCCAACTATATGAAGCAATATTTTATTTGTTATTCTTTTTTGTCTTGATATTACTGTATTATAAAAAAGATTGGGGCAGGAGAGAAGGGCTGTTAACCGGATTGTTTTTTGTTGCTGTTTTTACATTCCGATTTTTGATTGAATTTACAAAAACAGTGCAGATGGAAACCGGAAGCTGGAATTTTCCGTTGTTAATGGGTCAACTTTTAAGCATTCCGTTTGTTTTAATCGGTGTATGGTTAATAATAAGAGCGTTTAAACGTCCTAAAATAAAATATCAAAATGAATAACTTTGTGTATTATAATCCGGTGAAAATTTTGTTTGGTGCCGGACAGATTGAGAAATTATCAAAAGAAATCCCCTCCGATGCAAAAGTGTTAATGCTTTACGGCGGTGGATCCATTAAATCAAATGGAATATACGATCAGGTTAAAATCGCATTAGAAAACTTTGCCATGACTGAGTTTGGCGGGATAGAACCTAATCCCACTTACGAAACCTTGATGAAAGCAGTACAGGTGGTGAATGATAAAAACATCGACTTTTTACTTGCAGTCGGAGGTGGTTCTGTAATTGACGGAACAAAATTTGTCGCTGCTGCCGCAAAATATCAGGGAGATGATCCCTGGGATATGTTAACTAAAGGGGCGGAAGTTAAAGATGCTTTGCCACTTGGTACGGTTCTGACTTTGCCGGCAACAGGAAGTGAGGTTAATGGAAACGCAGTAATTTCCAGAAAATCAATTCGTGAGAAATTGGCTTTCGGGCATTCAAGATTATTCCCTGTGTTTTCTGTGCTTGATCCTCATGTTGTTGCAAGTTTGCCGGAACGACAAATTCGTAATGGTATTGTCGATGCATATATTCATGTAATTGAACAATATCTCACTTATCCGGTGCATGCTGAATTGCAAGATAGATGGGCTGAGTCAATTTTGAAATCTTTAATTAAGGTGGGACCTGAAGTATTGAAAGCTCCTGATAATTACCATAATGCAGCAAACCTTATGTGGTTAGCAAGTATGGCTCTGGGAGGTATTATTAAGGTTGGATGTCCTGAGGATTGGTCAACTCACATGATTGGTCATGAGTTAACTGCCATGCACGGAGTTGATCATGCATTGAGTCTTGCAATTGTCCTTCCGGGAGTGATGGAAGAAATGCGTGAGGAAAAACGAGAGAAACTCTTGCAATATGCTGACCGAATTTGGGGAATCCAATCAGGTGATAATGGACAACGCATTGATGAAGCAATCAAGCAAACTAATTACTTTTTTCAACGATTAGGAATGAAAACGCGTTTGTCTGATCATAATATCGGAAAAGACACGATTAGCGAAATTCAGAAACGATTTAAGTCTAGACCCGGATTTGATGCACTCTCAGAAACCGGAACACTCACGCCGGACAGGGTGAAGGCTCTGCTGGAGAGTAGATTATAATTGTTTTAGTGAAAGTTCGCTTAGTGGCGAACTTGAATTTTCTCAGATCAGAAAGTATCGCACTACCATGAGTGGAAAGGGAACGCTTGATTTTCTCGCAACACAGTTCCATGTTTTTTGAAGTAATATAGGGGACTTCTAATAATTCTTTCGCATCAAGATTTTCAGCGTTTTTCATAGACAATGAAATTTTTTGAAGCATTACCCCAAATTTGAGTTAATAGAAAAATGGGCTGCAGTAAGCTAAAGCATTTAGTAACAGCACTTTATGTTATGACACTTTAAAATCAAAAACTCCGGTATCCCCGATTTTCGGGAGTAAATAATGCCGA
>CAYOUD010000087.1:0-11150 GCA_964407055.1 uncultured Bacteroidales bacterium
CCAAGCTTGCTTGAGCTATGCCGAGTGCAGCCAAAATTATTCAAATGAGGGCAGACAAAATTATTCAAATTTTATTGCATCATCCCGATAGTACTTCAAAAAAAACATTGTCTATGAAAAACTCTGAAAATCTTGATGCGAAAGAATTATTAGAAGGCCCCTTTACTGTTGTTTGGCAAAAAGTCACTTTTGCGAAATAAATACTTACGCTTCATTTTATTTCGCTCAGGAAAACAACTAGATAGCACTTCTAGTTGAATTCAAGGCTTACCTAACAGCCGAAACATATTTGATTTGTACGCTTCAACACCGGGTTGATTAAATGGATTCACTCCCATAGAATAAGCGCTAATACCACATGCCTTTTCAAAGAAGTAAAGCAATTGCCCTATATGGTAAGCGTCCAAACGCTGCAACGTAATTTGCGACAAAGGAACACTTCCCTGACCATGTGCCTCGATGGTTCCTGCAGCTGCTTGCTTATTCACATAATCCATGGATTTTCCGGAAAGATAATTCAGCGTATCCAAATTGTCTTCTTGGGTTTCAATTTCAAGGGATTGATTGGTTTCTAACACCTGCAAAAAAGTCTCAAAAAACAACGGATTTCCATCCTGAATGAATTGCCCGAGCGAATGCAAATCGGTTGTCAAATTAATAGAAGCAGGAAAAATTCCTAACCCGTCCTTGCCTTCACTTTCACCAAAAAGTTGTTTCCACCATTCGGCAACATAAGCAAGCGGTGGTTCGGCATTAGTAAGGATTTCCACATGCTTATCCGACTTCCACATCATTTGCCGAACAGCTGCATATTGTATGGCGGGATTTTTATCTGCAATCTGTCGGGTATCACATTGCTCAGCCATATCAGCAGCACCGCAAATCAGGGCATCCGTATCTATTCCGGCAAGCATTAAGGGAATTAAACCGACAGGGGTAAACACAGAAAATCGACCGCCAATATCATCAGGAATCACAAAGCGCGGCAATTCGAGATTTTTGGACAATTCAAGCAAAGCGCCTTTCGATTTATCTGTAATTGCAATAATGTTGTTTTTAAGCTCAGATTCCGGCATTTTTTGTCGCAGCAAATCCAGCAACATTCGAAATGCAATGGCAGGTTCGGTTGTCGTGCCTGATTTTGAGATTACCACAACAGCAAAATCCTTGTTTTCAAGATATTTTAATAAATTCTCATGATAAATTTGACCTAAATGATGTCCGGCAAATAAAATCTCCGGTCCTTCTTTACTGAATGGATTTCGCAATGCATCATAAACGGCTTTGCCGCCCAGATAAGAGCCTCCGATACCAACACAAACAATAACTTTCTTATCCGAAAATTGAGAAACCGTTGCTTTCCATTCCTCCGGAATTGAATGTTTCAACTTTCCCGGCAAATCAACCCATCCAAGAAATTCTTCTCCGGGGAAACCGCCATCATGAAGTTTCTGATTTTCTTTTTGCAGTTTCGCAATTATTTTTAACAACTCACTCTCAGAAATAAAGTCGAGCATTCCCGTGTAATCGTATTTCAACATAACACTTTATTTTTATATAATCTAAAGATAATAAAATAAGAAGAATCACATAGCGATAAATGATTAGAATCTGAATTCGATAAAACAAACCTGATTGTTTTGATGATTTTTGAGGATTACACTCCACAGACATTATGCTTTTTGTGGATTTGAAACCTCATTTATTAACTTTTTCAAGGGTTACCGGAAAATTCTTTTTCAGATGCTCTATTGCCCGACTACATCTTTGAGGTTTCTCCATTTTGAGAAAATCACACTTTTCTCAATCCGTTTTTATCCAAACATTTTATCCATTTTCGATCAATTTCAATCAAGCCGTCATCTTGCAAGGCCTGCATAGTACGAATTAACGAAGTTCTGGCAACTCCAAACAAACGAGCAAGCTCTTCCTGAGTAGTTTGCATTTCAAAGCTATGATAATCAGAACCGCAATGTTCAAGAATATAAGCCGCCACCTTTTGTTTTAAATCACGGAACGTCAAAAAATGGAGCTTATTTGCCAAAAACTGACCTTTTTCAGAAACAATTTTGAGAAAATTCAGCAGGATGGTTTCATTTTCTTTCAACAAAGTCAAAAAATCAGATTTTGAAATGTATAATATTCGGGAAGCACGCCTGGCAATTAAATTTACCGGCAGAATATTTTTATCAGAAAACAGGATTGCAGAAGCGATAAGTTGCCCCGGCATAATATGCTCAATTCGCAAATCGTTTGAACCCGGGACATTCATTTCGCCAATCAATTCACCATCGACAACTGCCATAAATGTGCTTACTTCATCTCCTCGCTGCATAATAAGTTCTCCCTCAGCAAAAAAGCGAACTCGGTACACCAGCTTCGTCAAAGCTTTTTCCAAATCCATGGAATTTAATCCCCGAAAAATCTGAATGGTCTGAAAATTACTATGTGCTAATGTATTTTCCACAGGCATATTTCCCTAATTTACAGAAAGTTGAACAAGATAATCGCATTTCTTCTAAACCTCTCGCACTAATGCGCCATATCAGCCATTTCTTCTTCGATTTTCTTTGGGTTATGCTTGTATTTAAACAAGATCATAAATAAGATTCCAACAACGAGTGCATAAGTAGCGAAAGTCAACCAAATAGCCTGCCAATTTTTTATGCCGGCATCCGTAAAGAAATCAACAATAAAGCCGCTACCAAAGCCACCGAGGATTGCACCAAACCCGTTTGTCATAATCATAAACAATCCCTGAGCACTACCGCGAATTTTGGCATTTGTTTCAGTTTCAACAAACAAAGAACCAGAGATATTAAAGAAATCAAAAGCCAAACCGTAAATTAACATACTGAGAACCAACAGCCACAATCCTGGTCCCGGATCACCAAAACCGAACAATCCGAACCTCAGCACCCATGCAATCATACTCATTAACATAACTTTCTTTATTCCGAATCGTTTCAGAAAGAAAGGGATTGCAAGAATAAACAAGACTTCAGACATTTGTGAAATCGACATCAGCATCATGGGATGTTCAACCGCAAAAAATCCAGAGAATTCTCCTTTGAAATCCTGAAGGAATGGGGTTCCGAATGTATTGGTAATTTGCAAGGCCGCACCGAGCAGCATGGCAAACATAAAGAAGATAAACATTTTTCTTTGCTTGAACAACACGAAAGCATCAAGACCCAATGCTTGCACAAGCGTTTTCTTTTCATCACTTTTAACTGGCGGACATTTCGGCAGGCTAAAGGCATATACTGCCAATAAAAGTGAAGCCCCACCACTAACAAACAATTGATTTTCGGTCAATGTCCAGCCCATTAAATCAACGATCCACATGGCAGCAATAAAACCGATTGTTCCCCAAACACGAATTGGAGGAAATGCTTTTACCACATCAAATTTTGACCGTTCTAAAATCGCATAAGAGATGGTATTATTCAACGCAATTGTCGGCATATAAAATATGGAAATCAGCAACATAATTGGATAAAATGTTGCATAATCCTGCGCCTGAGCAGCGAAAAACATTAAAATAAAACCCAACAAATGACTTATCCCGAACAATCGCTCTGCATTAAACCATTTATCAGCGATAATTCCCATCACACCGGGCATAAACAAAGATGCAATTCCCATGGTCGCATAAATACTCCCGACTTGTCCACCGGTAAAATCTAGTGTATTAATCATATAACCACCCAGAGATATTAACCAGGCTCCCCAAACAAAGAATTGCAAAAAATTCAATACTGTCAATCGAAATTTTATTCCCATAATATCAAAATTTACTGCCCGTTTAGTTAGGCGAGCATCAAAATTAATAAAACTTTGAAAAAACAAACATATTTTAAAAAGAATATTTCAGTACAAAAATGCGGAAACTTACCCAAAGCTTTGTATTTTTGTAAAGAAAATCAGCATACTACCTGAAAATGAAACAGTATTTAACACTCTTAAACCATGTCATGCAACATGGATCCGCAAAAACCGACAGAACCGGAACGGGAACAATTTCCGTGTTCGGACATCAAACTCGCTACGATTTATCCGAAGGATTTCCCGTTCTTACCACAAAAAAACTGCATTTACGTTCGATAATTCACGAATTGTTATGGTTTTTAAAAGGCGACACGAATATAAAATATTTAAAGGATAATAAAGTAAGAATTTGGGACGAATGGGCTGATGAAAATGGTGATTTAGGTCCGGTTTACGGACATCAATGGCGCTCATGGCCAACCCCAGACGGAAAACATATTGACCAGATTACTCAGGTAATTGATTCAATTAAAAACAAACCAGACAGCCGACGTCACATAGTCAGTGCATGGAATGTTGCGGATGTGAATAATATGGCACTTCCGCCCTGCCACATGATGTTTCAGTTTTATGTTGCCGACGGAAAATTATCCTGTCAATTGTACCAACGCAGTGCTGACCTTTTTCTCGGTGTCCCGTTTAACATTGCATCCTACGCACTTTTAACCATGATGGTAGCACAGGTTTGCGACTTAAAACTTGGTGAATTTATTCACACATTGGGAGATGCACATATTTACATGAATCACATAGAACAAGTGGAATTACAATTATCTCGAGAGCCAAAAGAGATACCCGAGATGTGGATTAATCCGGATGTCAAATCAATTTTTGATTTTAAATATGAAGATTTCGAACTGAGAAATTACGACCCGCATCCGCATATAAAAGGAAAAGTTGCAGTTTAAAAATACAATTTATGAGTTTTTCTATCATCGTTGCAATAACAAAAAACCGGGCAATCGGTAAAAATAACGATTTGCTTTGGTATATTTCTGAAGACCTGAAACGCTTCAAGCGTATTACTACCGGACATACAATTATTATGGGTAGAAATACTTTTAAATCTCTGCCAAAAGGGCCATTACCAAACCGAAAGAACATTGTTATCACGGATAATCCTGAAGACTGTAGTTTACCTGAAATGTATCCTGAAAGAGACTGCATGATGGTTGATTCTATCGAAAAAGCGATGGATGGATGCAACCCTGAAGAAGAAAATTTCGTCATAGGAGGTGGAAGCATATATGAACAATTTTTGCCATATGCAAAACGTTTGTATTTAACGTTAGTACACGAGGATGTAGCAGATGCTGATATTTTCTTTCCGGAATACAACCCGGAAACATGGATAGAAGTAGAACGTGAAGATCACGTAGATGAAAATCCTGCATACTCGTACCTAATTTTAGAAAAGGCATAAAATTTGTATATGCAGAGAAAGAAGAAACAGAAATGCAAAAAATAATACACATAGCAAAACTCTTCACCATCTTGATTTTAACAGGATTACTTTTTTCTTGTGAAATTGAAACAAACAAGCGAGTTAGTATTGAAGAAGCTGTTAATACGGTGAATGAAAACGCACAAGCAGCTGCTATTTTCAAAGATATTTTCAACGAAGTTAATGACGCAGCAGTTTATGCAGACGACAGCCTGAGCGGAAAGTACGAAAAAGGACAATTCAACTCAGACGATGAACCCATAATTACTATTACACCATTTGATTATAATACCTGGCCTAAAACCATTACCGTTGATTATGGTGAAGAAAACATGGCGTGTGCAGACATGCGTGAGCGCCGTGGCGTTATTGAAATTGTTGCTAGCGACTTTTACCGGAATCCCGGATGTGAACTCAATGTTAGTTTTAGTGAATTTTATCAAAATGACCATAAAATAGAAGGATATAAAAACGTCATTTATCAAGGTGATAATGAGGAAGGAAATCCTGTTTATTTGATTCAGGTTGAAGCTGGAAAAATTACGACACCGGAGGGTTTAACCTACAGTTTTGAACAAAATTTGGAACAAACCTGGATTGAAGGGCAAATCAGTGAAAGCCCATGGGATGATGTATACGTAATTACAGGAAACCAGGAAGGGATATCTAGTGATTCAGTAAGTTACACGCTGCTAATTAACGATGCAAATCCGCTAAATGTCTGCGTTGGTTGCCGTTGGATACGGGAAGGAATTTTAACAATTAAAATTGAAGACCTTCAGGATATAAAGCTGAACTACGGAGAAGGAGTATGTGACAATGCGGCAACTGTAACAATTTATGGTGATGAATATCTCATCAACATGCAGTAATAATCAACCTGTTACAATCCAGATAATCGTTTTATTTCATTCAATTTATTCAAGGCTTCAACCGGTGTGAGATTATTGATATCCAGGCTTTTAATCTTATCACGAATATCTTTCAACACAGGATCATCCAATTGAAAAATGCTCATTTGCATTCCCTCACGTTGCTCCACAATTTCTTTTGTCGGGCGATTCATCTGTTTTCCTGTAGATGCAGATTCAAGTTGTGCAAGAATTTCATTGGCTCGTTGCACAACCGATGGTGGCATTCCGGCCATACGCGCAACATGTATTCCAAAGCTATGCTCACTCCCGCCCTTCTCTAATTTGCGTAAGAAAATTATGCGGTTTTCAATTTCTTTGACAGAGACATTATAATTTCGAATCCGCGAAAAGCTTTTCTCCATTTCATTCAACTCATGATAATGCGTTGCAAAAAGCGTTTTGGCTCGCACTTTCGGATTTTCATGAATAAATTCGGCAATTGCCCAGGCAATGCTGATGCCGTCATAAGTACTGGTACCACGACCTAATTCATCGAGAAGAATCAAGCTACGATCGCTGAGATTATTGAGGATACTGGCAGCTTCGTTCATTTCAACCATAAAGGTTGATTCGCCGAGCGAGATATTATCTGAAGCACCAACCCGTGTAAAAATCTTATCTACTACACCGATTGTTGCAGATTCAACAGGCACAAAACAACCCGATTGTGCCATTAATGCAATGAGTGCGGTTTGACGAAGCAAAGCAGATTTTCCTGACATATTTGGCCCGGTAATCATCATGATTTGCTGATTATCATTATCAAGCAACACATCATTTGCTACATACGCTTCATCCGGTGGCAATTGCTGCTCAATGACAGGATGTCGTCCCTGATGAATATCAATCATGAAGGAATCATCAATGCGGGGTTTATTATAATCATTGGCGTCTGAAACTTTCGCAAAAGAGAGAATGCAATCGAGCTGAGCAATTAAAGTCGCATTTAACTGAACCGCCTGCATGTACTGATTCAGTGCCATAACTAAGTCAAGAAAAATTTTCTGTTCAAGCTCAAGAATCTTTTCTTCTGCTCCCAAAATTTTCGATTCGTATTCTTTCAGCTCTTCATTAATATAGCGTTCTGCACTAACGAGAGTTTGTTTGCGAATCCAATACTCAGGAACTTTGTCTTTATGCGTATTGCGTACTTCAAAATAGTATCCGAACACATTATTATATCCGATTTTCAAGCTGGAAATTCCGGTTTCACGACTTTCGCGCGTTTGCATTTCCAAGAGATAATCTTTTCCGGAATGCGCAAGTTTTCGCAATTCATCCAACTCTCCATTCACTCCGTTTGCAATCACATTTCCTTTGCTGACAAGCACGGGCGGATCGGGATTTAATTCATTTTCAATTCGTTGTCTGATTTCCGTGCAGGGATTCAATTGATCTGCAATCTGTCGGATGTAGGTATTTTTCGATTCCAAAAATTTGGCTTTTATCGGCTGGATATTTTGAAACGCCAATTTCAGTTGATTAACCTCGCGGGGATTGACTTTTCCGACAGCCACTTTGGAAATTAGACGCTCTAAATCGCCGATTCGATCCAGATGATCATCGAGGAATGCATTGATTTCCTCATCTTTCAGAAAACAATCCACTGCATCAAGGCGCTGCTCAATCGGTTTGACATCAACCAAGGGAAAAGCCAGCCATCGTTTTAATAATCGCGCTCCCATTGCCGTTTGGGTTCGATCCAAAATATCAATGAGAGCCTTACCACCTTCATTCAATGTTTGAAAAATCTCAAGGTTCCTGATGGTAAATCGGTCGAGCCACACATAATTATCCGAAGCAATTCGCGTAATTCCGGTGATATGAGAAATCCGGCGATGCTCAGTAATTTCGAGATAATTCATAATGGCTCCGGCAGCAATAATCCCGGCTTCTGCATCCTCAACACCGTAACCTTTGAGCGTTTTTGTTTTAAAGTGATGCAAAAGTTTATCGTAAGCATTCTCCAGCGTAAAAATCCATTCGTCCAGAGGAAACGCAATATATCGCTCTCCAAAGACATTGAAAAATTGTTTCGATTGTGACTTTTGATAAAGCACTTCTTTCGGATTCATGCTTTGAAGCAGCTTATCAGCAAACTCCAAATTTCCTTCGGAAAGTAAAAATTCTCCAGTTGAGATATCCAGGAATGCAACTCCTGTCAAGTTTCTCCCAAGATAAACGCAGGCGAGAAAATTATTTTCTTTGTGCTCCAGCGTATTTTCATGCATTGACACACCAGGCGTCACCAACTCGGTAATTCCGCGTTTAACAATTTGCTTTGTTTTTTTGGGATCTTCAAGTTGCTCACAAATGGCCACACGTTGTCCGGCGCGAACTAATTTTGGGAGATAAGTATCGAGTGAATGGTATGGAAATCCGGCAAGATTAACATAGGATGCCGAGCCATTAGCCCGCTTTGTAAGTGTGATTCCAAGAATTTTGGCCACTTCAACCGCATCCGATTCAAAGGTTTCATAAAAATCACCGACACGAAACAATAAAATAGCATCCGGATGTTTTCCTTTTATCCGGTAATATTGTTGCATTAGTGGGGTTTCGCTGGATTTTTTCGCCATAAAATTCTTATTTCAGACAAAAATACGATGTTTCCTGCCTGATTACAAATAATTGAATCAAGAATTGTTAACAGTCCTGTCCGCTTTTTTCACAAAAGCTTACTTCATTCTGTGCCAAGTTTGTGTACGACCTATCGGACCGATTTGCCCACGGACAGCCAATTTATCAGCAGATTCCAGCCAAATTTTACATTTGTAGTATTTCCCTTTAGCAGGATCGAGAATACCATCTTTACCTTCCCATTTATCTTTGTTTTTTTCCAACCCAAAGACGATGGTCATTCCT
Source organism: uncultured Bacteroidales bacterium (assembly GCA_964407055.1). Classification (GTDB taxonomy): domain Bacteria; phylum Bacteroidota; class Bacteroidia; order Bacteroidales; family ML635J-15; genus JAQIBY01. The sequence continues at coordinate 9,055 of CAYOUD010000087.1, forward strand.
TCGATGTTTTTGTTTTTCATTTTTCCTTCACACTCAGTGCATTTCGGGACAGTTCCCGGTTTTTTATCCAACACCCGGACAACCTGACCGTAGAGTTTTCCATCGCTTTCATACACTTTCACAATGGATTTTTCTTTTCCGGTTTCATCGTCTATGGTTTTCCATAAACCTTCAACAGATTGTGCCTGCAGAATAAATGGCACAAATAAGACAGCAAAAATTAACGCAATTTTTTTCATAAGATTTAATTTTGATGCAAAATACAAAAAATATGGTATCAAAAAACATTCCGAAAAACAATTTGGGAGTTGAGTTAGCAAAATGATTAGCTGTTATAATAAAAAACCAAAACCGTTGCGGTAAACAGCGGTTTTTTGATGTATTTATTTTGGATTAAAATTACTCAACAACAATATTCTCGCTGGAAATAACAGTTTCGTTTTTTTGACAAAAACGCTCAATACGGTAAAGACCTTGACGTGTAAAGCGAAGCAAACAATAGCAAAATATACAAATTATCAAAATCAAAAAATATGTTATAAAAAATTATAATTACTGACAATTATTGTGTGTTTTTAAAAAATGATGTTATAGTTTCGTAATATTAATTGATTAATAATATCGCATGAAACGAATACTTATTCTAGGAGCAGGATTATCATCAACAAGTTTGATTAATTACCTACTCAGTCATTCAGAAACCGAAAACTGGGAGATACGTCTTGGAGATTTAGATGAAGCGCTTGCCAAGCGAAAAATCAACGGACATCCAAATGGCACAGCCTTTCGTTTTGATGTGAGTGATGCATCACAAATTGAGACTGAAATAAAAAATTGTGACATTGCCGTTTCCATGTTGCCTGCGAGTTTTCACATTGAAATTGCACGTACTTGTTTGAAATTTGGCAAACACATGGTAACAGCATCCTATGTTTCAAAGGAAATGAAAGCCTTGGATGCCGAAGCAAAAGCGAAAGGATTGACTTTCCTCAATGAACTTGGTGTTGACCCCGGTATTGACCACATGTCAGCAATGCGGATAATTGATAATATCAGAAATTCAGGCGGGAAACTCACTTTGTTCAAAAGCAGTACCGGTGGTTTGGTTGCTCCTGAATATGACAACAATCCGTGGCATTACAAATTCACATGGAATCCGAGAAATGTCGTTTTGGCAGGACAAGGCACTGCATGTTTTATTCGTAACGGACAATACAAATACATCCCTTACACACAGCTGTTTAGTCGCATTGAAATTACAGAAGTTTTAGATTACGGGGAATTTGAGATTTATGCAAATCGTGATTCACTTTCCTACCGGGAAACTTACGGACTACAAGACATCCCGACTATTTTTCGCGGCACCATGCGTCGTCCCGGTTATGGAAAAGCATGGAACGTGTTTGTTCAACTAGGAATGACTGATGATAATACAATTTACCAAGGGGATGAAAACACTTCCTATCGTGATTTTACGAATGCATTTTTACGCTTCGACCCAGACATGAGCGTAGAAGAAAAATTATGCGAATTCATGAGGGTTGATCGTAATCACGAAATCATGAAGAAACTGGAATGGCTTGGTGTTTTTGATGATACCCCAATCGTAATGAAAAATGCGAGTCCTGCACAAATTCTCCAAAAGCTGCTTGAGAAGAAATGGGCATTAGAACCTCAGGATAAGGACATGATTGTTATGCAGCATCAGTTTGAATACGAACTGGCGGGAAAGAAAAAAGGAATAAGAAGCAGCTTTGCATACATCGGCAAATCACGAGCAGAAACCGCAATGGCATTTACCGTTGGGACTCCGGCAGCAATTGCAACTCGTTTGCTAGCGACCGGGCAATTCACAAAACCGGGAGTTCATGTTCCTGTAATTCCGGAATTGTACAACCCTATTTTAGATGAATTAGAAAATTATGATATTAAGTTTGTTGAAGAAATCTTCGATATTGAATAATACAATTCAAATTCAAGAAAGAAGACCTGGCTATTTGGCGGGTCTTTTTTCTTTGAGGGAAAGTCTTAGTTTTTGTCATGAAATTTGCAAAAAAAAGCAAATTTCCCGCCAAAAACCTCTGATATTTGTCGTC
>CAYOUD010000088.1:0-11094 GCA_964407055.1 uncultured Bacteroidales bacterium
CAAATGGATTTACCCAAAGATATGCCCATGGCTTTGGATATGCACCTTATTGATACTGCCAGAAAGATGGATTTGAATGTACTTGCTTTGGAAGATATATCCGACCAAATTGGCGCAATTGATAAAATGAGCGTTGAAGATCAGGTGAGTATGCTGCTGGACGGATTGGGTGATTATGATAATCACATTGATGAACAAATGTCTGAACTTGTAGATGCTTATTTGACACAGGATCTTGAGAAAATGCATGTCATTATGCAGGATACAGCGCTTCCAAAAGAATTTGGCGAAGAATTGCTTGTCAACAGAAATTACGGTATGGCAAAAGCAATTCGTAAAATTATGAAAAAACAATCTGTTTTTGCTGCTTTTGGCGCTGCACATTTAGTAGGTGATGAAGGTGTAATCGCTTTGCTTCGCAAAAAAGGTTACATTGTCAAACCGATAAAAGTCAGATTTAATGTTGATTAGTTTTTGAATTTGTATTCTGAGTAATTCAATCTCACTTCAATTGCCTTTTTATCTCATCCATATCTTGCTGTAAATTAGCAACCGCTTTGTGGAGTTCAATATCCGGTGGCAGGGCTTCCGGCATTTCAGGACTGATGTAATTTACAAATTTCCAAATTTCCATAATTTCTTCTGCGTGTAAAATGTATGGCTGATATTCTGGGTTGAGGGAGTGTAAAACCAATTCTTTTTTTTCTTTAAGTTGGTTTTCGATGATTTTAAACACTAATCCATCATCTTTAGTAAGAATAATTGCCGCATCCCCATTTTTTAATGCCAGCCAGTTTTGTACAAATTCTCCGGTAATCCATGCACCGTGTGGAATGGGCTTCATGGAGTCTCCGCTAATTTGAAAACTGCGGTATTTCCGACTTTTTGATAGAAATGGCAGTTGAAAGCTAGGGAGTTCCCGAATGTATTCTGGGTCGGCGTAACCTCTCATGTAACCAGCTTTAGCTTTGTAGGGAACGAGTTCAATATTGTCTTCATTTTCAGGACTAACTGTGCTGGTGAGAATGCGTATTGACCGACCTTTCATGTTTTCTTCCGAGTCAGCTTCCATACACTGTATTTCACGCTCAGAGTATTCTGCCAAATTTTCTTTAATCAAATAATCAATTGGGATTCGGAAATACTGTGAAAATTTTATCAGCGTGTGTAAATCCGGTTCTGAAACCTGATTTTCATATCCGCTTAAGGTTGGGCGTTTTAATTGTAACTCCTCAGCAAGCTCTCCTTGCGTGCGATGCTTCCTTCGTCGTAAAAATTTAATGTTCGAGCTTAAATACATGATGTAAATTTTTGTAAACTTACAAAAAGATTAGAAACAAATCAAATAAAAGATTAAAAAGATGACAAAAAATTTGTGTTTTTGTGTTTTCATTTATGTAAGTGTTCAAAAATAAGTATGTACAGACATTGCGCCAATAGCGTCACTTTCAATGCAATTACGACCAATAGCAGTTTTAAATTGAGAAAAATACCATAACAGTTTATTTTTTCTGCACTATTTCACCTTTATCACTTGCCAATACAACAATACATGAACTTCCAAAAAGCAAATAAATGTCGATTTTATCAACAAATACATAAGATTGGTGATAAATAACTTGTGATTTTTCAAAATAATTTTTGATTTAAGTATTATTTACTCAAGTTTTATAAGCGTTTAATAAATAGAAACCAATTAAAACTTACCAGCCATGAAGAAAACTGTTTTATTAGTGCTTATTGCTGTACTTGCACATGCAAGTCTTTTTGCGCAATCCTCGCCAAACATTAAAGACCTACTTGTTACCCCGGTTATTCAAACAGACACGATAACAGGCCTGCCTTTGGAGACAGATGGTGAACTCCTTTCCGTGAATTTTAAAATGGAAGCCATTGATGCCGACCAAACTATTCATATTTTGGTTGGAACAAGCCAAGATAGTGGTGACATCATTACTTGGCAAAATAACATCACCCAAAACATGGAAAGCTATTTTGTTATTTCAAATGGGGAAAACCGGGAAATTTCACGCAACAGCATTGAAATTGTGCTTAGCTTAACTGAAGCGGAGTATGAAAACTTTGTCTATCTAAGTTTATACACGGAAAGTTCAACAGGACTAACTTCAGAGACACTGTATTTTGAAAAATAATTAAAAACCATATAACCAATACGGCCATGAAAAAGTCAATTGCCATTTTAGCCGTGCTCATTTTAGCATTCAATACCTATGCACAACTAACAGTGTCCGATGGCAATATGTGTGAAGCCTATGCAGATGTAACCCTTGTGGAAAATCCTGAATTATCTGCATCAATCACCGATTTTTCTAATGTTACCTGCAATGGAGATGGAAACGGCTCAGCAACAGTAGAAGCACAAGGTGTTACAGAACCTTATACCTACTTTTGGGACGATCCTCTGGAGCAAACAAGCGCTACAGCCACAGGATTATCAGGTGGCACTTACACAATTACCGTTATCGATGTCAACAATTGCGAAGCTGAAACCAGCATCACAATCACCGAACCAGATGAACTGATTGCTCAGGCAGATTTTACTGAGATTGCCTGTTACGGTGAAACAAGTGAAGTAATTGTTACAGCAACAGGAGGCACTGAACCCTATTCCGGAACAGGAACATTTTCCGAAGCTGCAGGTACTTACACATACACTGTCACCGATGCCAATGGCTGTACAGATGATATAAGCATTACCATTACACAACCAACAGAACTCATTGCCAACGCCGGTGCAGATGTAACCGCTTGCGGATCATATTCAGGGCAACTTGGCAATATAGTGAATGGAACAGCAAATGGAGGAACACCAGGTTATGCTTATGCATGGAATCCAGAAGAATACCTAACTGGAGCATCCGGAGAACACCCTGTTACTACAATAAATGCCCCTGGCATCTATACTTTCATTGTAACCGTTACCGATGCAAATAACTGTACCACTACGGATGAAGTGACAATTACAGTTTATGATGCTCCTGAAATAACCTTGACAGCAGATCAGAATATAATTTGTTCTGGTGGAAATAGCCCAGTGAATATAACAGCTACTGCTTCGAATGGACAAACTCCATATAGCTACCAGTGGAGTCATGACGAGAGTTTAGACCAGGCAAATATTGTTGTATCACCTCTGGGAACCACGACTTATTATGTTACGGTAAGCGATTTGAATAGCTGTATTGCCTATGCTCAAGTGACTGTATACGTGGAAAACTATGATATTGAATGTAGCTTCAGCTATGCATCAGGTGACGACTATGGTTACGCTGACTTTGTTTTCACTCCCGACGAACTTTCAGCGGACGACTTTGACATTACAATCGTAAATACAAATGACCCAACTCTATTGTATGCATACACTGATCAGTTACCAGCTGGAAACCTATATAATGCCACATTCATTAGCACAAATGGCTGCCAATATGAGTGTAGCTTTAACATGCCTCATGCAGAAAGTTTTAATTGTTCTGCAAATGCACTTCCCATAACATGTGAAAACAGTTACAATGCAGCAATTAATTTCAACATTGAAGGTGGCATCCCACCATATCATGTTATCTTATTTCACAACGGAATAATCTATGATGAAATGTATAGTGAAAATGGGAACCACACTATAGATTTAACCCGCATTATTCATGCGATTCCCTTTGTGTAGATACAAGGCGTCTAACTTTGCAGTTATACAAATGTATTACAATGAGTTAGCAACGCAGTAGATGCACAAAGACAATCGCAAGCAACACCCAAATTTGGGTATGCTACTGCTTTTGGATAAACAATGCAAATGGTTGATATTAGTTGCTTTTTTGTATTTTTATAAAAAGAGGTGAATAATGCGGGTTAAACGGTATGCAACCGACAACCGACATGCTCTACCTTCAAATCGAAGATAACAATGGAGAAGATGTTACAATACCAATCAATGGATTACATTATGCATGGGGCAACAATATTGCTCTTACAAATGACAACATTAGCAATCAGGACGCATACACAAATATGGTCATACAAGTTGGTGCAGAAGGGAATCAACAATTAAACATTTTCCAAGATCTTGCCTTCACCAATTGCACCATTTACACCAACACCTGGGGCGCCAATGATCCGGAAGATGCTGAATGGACTGTTTATTATGACAATACCTTGTCACTTAATAACACCATGGTAAAAGTGGTTGCCCTAATCAAATGTGGCAAGGTATTTATTCAGATGGTGTAACTGGCGACCTTCAAAGTCCTGAGGACACAAAAATAATCATTGACAATTCTGTCATTTGTGACGCAATAAAAGCTGTTGACATCTTTGGTGGTGGAACACTAATTGCAACAAATTCAGAATTCATCAATAATGTTCAAGACCTACTGTTTTATGACTCACAAACTGGAGCAATTACTACTATTAGCAATAATGAGTTTAAAACAAACTCACTATTAAATTATCAAATTTTCTATCCAAAAGCCCATGTCGATTTATACAAAACCAGTGATTTAGTTTTTAAGGGCAACAAATTCATCAATAGCCTACCCTACAGCATTGATCCTGAATATCCGGTACACAAAAGAGGTATTGGGATAAAAGCACTTGCAAGTAGTTATATAGTAACACCGATTAACCAATTAACTTGGAGTCCGATTGGAACGAACTCTGAAAACAGGTTTGAAGGCTTATTTTATGGTATTAAAACGGAATACCATTGCACGACTCCTCCTGCTATTTATTACAATGAATTTGAAAATAACTTCAGAGGGATATACCTGGGCAATACTCCCGGCAGCCGTGTTCTTTTCAATAATTTTGCCACCACACAAGAGAGTGCGTATTTTGATGAAGAATACGCAGAAAACATCAATGGGCTGCAGGATATTGCAAGCTCTTATAGCATGTATGTAAATTCATGTCGCCAGTTTAGCATTCAAGAAAATAGCTTTAAAAACGGCAATACAGGTATTTACATTTACAATTCCGGAGAAGCTGCTGGACAGGAAATATACCGCAACACGTTTGGAGATGAACCTCAAAGTGGAAATACTTACAACATGAATTCCGCTATCATTGTGTTAGGAAAAAACTCAACTTATGTTGAAGATGATCCATATAGTGAGGGACTAACTGGTCTCCAAACCCGTTGCAACAATTACACTTCAACCGAAAATGCTATTTCCGTTATTAATGGAAATATGAGAAAAAATCAGGGAGCACAAAATGGACAAACAGACGGACTCGCTGGCAATCAATTTCATGAAACTTTCACAAATGGAACAGAATTTACAACCCAGTTCACCCCTGAATTTGAGACTTTTAACCTCGGTACGTATAAATATTTCCGACACGATGAGAATGGTAGCGATGATAACGGATTTTATAGGGTGTTGATAAATTATTCTGGGGTTATGGAATACCCTATTGATGGAGTACCATATTATGAAGATATTTCATGTCCTTCAAATTACGAGGGTAGTCCGATAATTGAACCGGGTGAATTGATTGTGCTAATTGCTGATTTACAGGATAATTTAGCAAGCAAACAAACCGAATATGAGCAGATAGTTGACAACGGCAATACAGCATATCTGCTCAATCTGGCAGAAAACATGAATAGCCCCAATTTTCAAACAACCTATCCCATGTTGTGCAACGATGGTTATTTGAGCGATATTGTGTTTGAAGCCATTGTAAACAATCACAATGCACCCCGGCCTAAAATTGCTTATATATTGATGGAAAACTCACCATTGCCTGAAAATATCATGGACATGGTTGAGAATTCAGGTTACCTGAAAAACGGGCACAAAAAACACATAAGAAGAATACAGTCTGGCATCAACAACAGGGTGCTGCTGGAATATGAAATGGCAGACATAAATCAGGAAATAGCTACGATTGAATCGAATATGATGAGTCATGCCATCAACAACGATTCTGTGCCCGACTACAGGGAAGATGTCATGAATTATTTTAGCAATACCGCTGATGTAAATATTGAAAACTATATGAACAGGTTTAATCTGCACATGGCAAAAAATGATTACGATGAAGCACGAAATATCCTGAATGCGTTACGGAAACATGCATTAACCCTCAATAATGGCAGCATAACCCTGGAGATACAACGTTATTGCGATGTACATGATATTTTAATTTCAGTGTTGAACGATACTCAAAATGAAAAAACTGAACTGGAACAAAATCAGGCATTTTTGCGTCAGGCAGCACAAGGTTTTTCTCCCTGGTATTCCGGCGTTGCCAAAACCTTGTACGAAATGGCTACAGATTCTGTGTTTCTTGAATACACGCCATTGCCTCAGCCTGAGATAACACCCAAGAACATGATGGCAAAACAGGATGATGATATTTTTTCCCCCGAAGTGAATGTATATCCCAATCCAACGAAAGACGAATTGTATGTTGAATACAATTTTCAATCAGAAACCGGAAACGGGAATGACTTATTGTTAGAGGAGATGGGACATAAACAAACTGACAATTGTACAGGCGGAAAAATTGCTGTATATACAATTGAAGGTAAAGTTATATTCCGTAAGAACCTTAACCAGGCAAGTGGTATTGAGATAATCAATATGAATGATTATAAGCCTGCAAATTATGTGGTTGAAATAAAAGATTGTTATGGGTTTTCAAAAGAACTTAAAATTGTCAAACAATAAAGAAGATGAAACCCGGATTTTTGTTAAATTTGTAAGATATGTACATTATGAAAAAAATCATTACATATACAATCCTGATGTTGTCAGTTAATGCAGGTATATCGCAAAACGTTTTTAATAAAATCATTGAAGACACCACTGGTCATGTCATGAACTCGGTGGTGGCTTTGGATACGGGTTATGTGTTTTTATCAGGTACCGGTAATGAATATGGCGTGCGCAGCTTTGCATTAACTTACCTAAATGAAGTTGGCGACAAACAATGGAAACATGTTTATGGTGATACAATTGTTGAATACTGGGAAGGATGGGATGGAAATTTAAAAAAAGATGATAGCGGATATTATTTGGGAAGTGGCATAGTCAATACAAATATTGGTGATTATGGAATCCATATAAGCAATTTCGATGACCAATTCAATTTAGTTACTCAAGATATTATGTTTTATGACTCCATTTGCAAAAGGTCATATTTTACGATAAAATCATCAAATGATAATTATTACTTAACTGGACAGATCTATGATAACCTAAATGAAGAGTACAAGTTATTTTTAACGAAAGTTAATAATTCTGGATACTATCTTTGGCACAAATCTTATGGAATGCATGTCTATGAATACGGCAGCCGTATCATTGAAACATCTAATCACGATTTATTAATTGGAGGATCTACTTGGGTAACAGGTGATCAAAACACACGTTGGTACCTCCTCAAAACCGACACAGCAGGCAATGTCATCTGGGAGCATGCGTATGGTCGCAACAACTACAACAACGGCAGAGTGAGTGGCCTGATAGAAACGCAGGATTCCAATTACCTCGCCTGTGGGATATATCCTGCTGCTTCTTACGGCAGCGAAACCCTCTATGATGGCTGCCTGCGTAAAATTGATACCGCCGGGGAATTGGTATGGGAAAAACATTACAGAAATTACTCAAAGATTGATAATCCCGATATGACACATCTTGAAAACAGCATAAATAAAATAATTATTAAAAACAACAATACCTTTTTGCTTGGTGGTAATAGAAATCATTCTGGAGCATCCCGAGGATATTTGCAAAAGATTTCAGATGAAGGAGACATTTGTTGGCGTAGGGATTATTTCGCCATTGATACAACAAGCACTTACCAGTACTTAGTTGATATGAAAGTAACAAGTGATGGAGGATTTGTACTTGCTGGTTATGGAACTGAATATGACAGACAGGGTTACGACCCTCCTCAACAAGCATGGTTAGTAAAAACTGACAGCCTGGGAATGGATGGTCTTAGTAACACAGAACCAGATGCACTTCAACTGGGAGTGGATTTTCCATCTTCAGCATGCAATAACGATACGTTACAAATATACGTGAACATTGCAGGCAAATCAGCACCATACACAATTGAATTCAGTACTGGACAAGTCACAGATAGTATTTATTACCCACCATGCTTTGTTCCACAGGAAATTGGATTAGATACACTTGAACTTGAATACTTAGGTTCTCCATATTTAATAGATACTATTAGAGAAGCAACTATCACCAACCATGAATGGGGACATTGCATTGTTAAACCCATAGAGTTTTACACTCCATCAGATGCGGGTTATTTAAATCTATATATCACATTGACAGATGCCTATGGAGAAAACATTACAATAGCAGATGGATTAATGATAAATGATTGTCCGAGCACATTAGCTGAAAACGAAAGCGCTTCTCACTTCAACTTCTATCCAAATCCTGCTAACAACAAACTCTATCTGGAAATCCTCAAGCTTACACAAGCCCAACAAGCTGAAATATACGATGCACAAGGCAAGCTTGTTTTCTATCAGTCAATCAATTCTCAAACTTCAATACTCGATATTAGCAATTTAAGTCAGGGAAGTTATATTCTCAAAGTCAGTGGTATCAGCAAAAGCTTTACAGTACTGAGGTAAATTCAGTTTGAGTGTGAACAAAGAATTACAATACAACCAACTGGGCTACAACAAAGAAAAAACTTGCACAAGTGGTAAAATTGTCATATATTCGAAAACAGGTAACCAAGTAACGCAAATGAACATAAACAACACAAGTGGAATCCAAGGCATAGACATGAGCCAAATGGCACCTGCTTCATACATTATTAAAATTACCGACTGCTACGGATTTACTAAAGAACTGAAATTCGTAAAACAATAATAAAAAATCCGGAGCAATCCGGATTTTTACTAAATTTGTAATAACATACAATTCTGATGAAAAAAATTACGATATATTTAATCTTAATGTTTTCTTGTACCGCAGGAATCTCACAAAACGTTTTTAATAGAATAATTGAAGATACAATTGCTCATGTTATGAATTCTGTTGTTGTTTTAGACACAGGATATGTTTTTGTGTCGGGTACAGGCAATGAGTATGGAGTTCGTAGTTTTGCATTAACTTACGTAAATGAACTAGGTGAGAAACAATGGAAAAAGATTTTTGGAGATTCTCAAATACAATATTGGGAAGGATGGTATGGTAATTTAAAAAAAAGCGAATCGGGTTCTTATATTTCAGGCTCAATTGTTAATCCGGTTGATCAAAAGAGAGGAATTCATATTAGTGTATTTGACAGTGTTTTTAATGTTGAAGTCCAAAATATTGTTTTGTATGATACAATTGACAAAAGAGTTTATTATTCAATTTTTTCTAACGATGGCTTTTTTTACATGACAGGCATAATTTATTGCTCAGATGTTGAACAAAACAAAATGATACTCGTAAAATCAGATGGTTTTGGAAATTATTTGTGGCATAAGACTTTTGGTAGTAATTTATATGAACTTGGCAGCTACATCATTGAAACATCGAAAGGTGAAATATTAACAGGGGGCTCTACCTGGGTAACCGACATTGGAAACACCCGCTGGTATCTACTCAAAACCGACACAGCCGGTAATATAATATGGGAGCGGGCTTTTGGGCGGAGTAATTATAATAATGGAACAGTAAAAGGTTTAATAGAAACAGCCGATTCTAATTACCTTGCCTGTGGGGCATATCCTGTTGCACGTTATGGTGGAGGAGGTGGCGAATATCTTTGGGATGGATGCCTGCGTAAAATTGATACAAGTGGGAATCTTATCTGGGAGAAGTACTATCGGGATTATCATTTAAGTCATACTAGTGCTATATACTTACATAATTCAATTTCAGACTTAATAATTAGAGAGAATTGTTTCTATATTTTAGGTTCAAACTACGATTGCATTTCATGGAAAAACAGAGCATACTTAGCAAAATTAAATATGGAAGGAGAAATCCTTTGGAAAAAGGATTATTATGCGATAGATACAAATTCATTTAGCCAATATTTGGTTTCATTCAAGCCAACAAATGATGGTGGCTATATTTTGGCTGGTTATGGCAATGAATATGATTTATTTGGTTACGATCCACCCCAACAAGCTTGGCTTGTAAAAACCGACAGTTTAGGTTTGGATGGATTAAGTAACATAGAGTTGTCAGAACTTAATATTGATTTGGTTTTACCCGCAACAGTAAACTGTGGTGATACAATTACAGTTTATGCTTATATAGCAGGTAAATCTGCTCCCTACACAATAGAAACAAGTATTGGTCAGCTTATAGACAGCATTTATTACCCGCCAACTTTTGTACCTGTTGAGATTGGTCTAACCCATGTTAATCTTGAGTGGGACAACTCAACTTATTTTGAGGAAACAATTACCGAAGCCACACTCAGCAACCACGAATGGGGGCAGTGCATAGCAAAACCAATAGCGTTTTACACGCCGCACACTTCCGGTTTACAGCAAATAAACATTACTGTTACCGATGCTTATGGTGAAAGTAAAACAATAACTAAAGAGATTTTTGTAAACGATTGCAGCCAAGGAATTGCAGATGTGGAGATTTGTCCAGTTAAGTTGTATCCTAATCCTGCGAGGGATGTTGTGTATGTTGATATTCCTAACAAAATAGTTCCTGAAAGTGCAGAGATTTTTAACTCTTTAGGGCAATTAATACAATCTATCAATATTCATCTTGGTCTGAATGTTGTGGATGTTTCGGATTTTGCTTCTGGTAACTACATCATGAAGATTATTACTAAGGATGATACTTTTAGTTTGAGTTTTGAGAAAAATTAAAAAGCATGAGTAATCGTAACTTTAATACAGTTTTCCCAATACTTAGCAATAACGGCTATTTGAGCGATGAGGTTTTAGAAACCCTACTTGATAGCAGTGTAACAAATCAGGAATTTATTGATATACTTAGCCTGCATTATTCATGCCATTCCCTTTGTGCAGATGTGCAAAGATAATTTCAAGCATACCTAAAATTAGGTGTAAACTATTAATTGTTTTTATAAAATTATCAAAGAAATTTATTAATTTTGTGGGAATTATGATTC
>CAYOUD010000089.1:0-10805 GCA_964407055.1 uncultured Bacteroidales bacterium
GGGTTTAGATGATTTAAATCTGCACAAAGGGAATTCCATGAATAATGCAGGTTAGGGAGTTTATGCCGATATTATACCACTTTAAAATCAAAAATTCCGATACCCCCGATTTTCGGGAGTAAACAATTTTGATTCACAATCGGTATTACAGCAAAAGAAGCAGATAGAACGCAGTGAAAGTATGCGCCATTTTGATGTTTAATCGGTATAATTGCGTAAAAAGTTAGATATTTAGCTTTGCGAAACGTTGCGCCTACCCTACCGCCGGCAGGCAGGGAACCGCAAAGATACTTTACACTAAAATTATTTTGTTTTGTAATTTGATTCGATCATTTTCCACTAAGTTTGCAGTAGAACTTGTTTTACATTAAACCTTTCATTGCCTCCACACAAGCCTCGGCACCTTCGCCAATTTCATAAATATTATCAGCCATCATGTAGCAAGGATTTGTCACAATTTTATTTTTTTCATCGATGGTAATATCAGTTGCATTTTTTTCTTCATGCACACCGCCCATGCTGACAATTGCTTTTGCCGTTTCAGGATCTTTGCCGATGGTTACTTTGGCGCCAAGAACTTTTGCTATGATTGTAGGAGCGATACACAATGCACCGATTGGCTTTTTCTTTTTATGAAAGGCTTTAATGATTTTTTCCAGTTCGGGAAGCACAGTCATTGCATCGCCTTTAAATGCAAAATCAGAAAGATTTTTAGCCGCACCGAATCCGCCGGGAATTATTAACGCATCGTAATCATCCACATCGAGTGCTTTTAGGTCTTTTACCTGACCACGTGCCAGCCTTGCTGACTCAATTAAGACATTCCGGCTTTCTTTCATTTCTTCACCCGTCAAATGATTAATGACATGAGCCTGTGGAATATCCGGTGCAAAACACATATATTCCATTTCATTTTTGGCAATTGCATACATTGCCATGCTTGCTTCATGTATTTCAGAACCGTCATATACACCGTTACCGGCTAAAATTACTGCAATTTTCTTTTTCATAGTACATCTTTTTTTCAAATATATTAAAATCATGCCATCTGTCAAAGTGTTTTTTAACTTAAAACAGATTAATAACTAAGAATCTGTCGCTTAAAAACAGTTTTTACATTGAATAAATCTTGTCATTGCTTAAGATTTTCATATTTTTACCAATTGGTTTAATCATATTGAGATGAAAAGATTTTTTATTAAAATGAAAAGATTTTTTAGGTTTTTGTTCAGCCGTTTGTTTTTACTGAATTTCCTAATCGCTTTATTAATATCTGTCGTGATATTTTTGGTCGTAACACAGTTTTTAAAAATTTATACCGACCATGGAAAATCGTATTCTGTTCCGAATTTGATTGGCTTGCAGGAAGCAGAAGTTAAAGATCTTTTGAACCAATTGGATTTACGTTATGTAATTGTTGATTCACTGTTTTCGTCTGATGTTGCATTGGGATCTGTTGCTGAGCAATACCCACTACCTGATTTTCACGTAAAAACTGGTCGCACAATTTATCTTGTTAAAAATTCAGAAATGCCTGAGATGATTCCTCTGCCAAATGTGAAAGACATATCCTTACGAGGCGCAAAATCTACACTTGAAGCATACGGATTTACGATTGGAAAACTCGAATATATTCCTGATATTGGTGTCAATGTTGTTTTGCGTGTAAAATCAAAAGGAGAATTATTACAACCAGGCGATGAGTTATTGAAGGGTGCAGAATTGGATTTAGTGCTAGGACAGGGTTTAAGCGATGAGAAAACGTTTGTGCCAAATATTAAGGGGCTCTCAATTAATGCCGCAACCACTTTGTTGAATGAGAAGTTTTTGAATGTTGGGGCTATGATTTATGGTGATGATGTTGAAAATCTAAAAGATTCAATGGATGCCAAAATATATCGACAGTATCCTGCGTTTGATACAGTAAGAAATATGAATTTGGGTACATCAGTGGATTTGTGGTTATCTAGTGATACAAGCCTTATTCCGAATTATGTCCCGGATTCTGTATTAATAGATTCTTTGTATCATTCAAACGATACATTGCCTGAAATAATTGAAAATGAAGATTAAAAAATTAATACTATTCCCGTTTTTGCTGTTAGCAATTTTTGGATTTGCTCAAGAGCAGCTCATTGGTCTTGATGGAAATCCTGTTTTGTCAAATTTTGCAAAATCAAAAGCTGCTGAAACTTTTGAGAAATTAGTGCCGTCAGATACGCTTAGTTTGCCTTTTTTTGATGATTTTTCGCTTATAACAGTGTATCCAAATCCAGAAAAATGGATAGGGCAGGACGTGTTTGTGAATGACATGTGGGGACTAAATCCAATTTCATATGGTGTTGCTAGTTTTGATCAGGCAGATTCTGTGGGAGTGATTCGAGCTTTGTCTGCTTCTGGTGAACCTTCCGACATGCTAACCTCTCGCCCCATTGATTTAGATTATAACATTGAAGATTCGGTTTACCTTAGTTTTGCGGTTCAACGTGGCGGAAATGCACACATTCCTGAGGAACAAGATTCTTTAGTTTTGATGTTTAATTCACCCGATACAACCTGGCATTCAGTTTGGAATATGGCTGGCGGAGCATTGGATACAAGTTTTCATTATGTGCTGATCCCTATTCAGGAAGCTAACTTGTTGCAAAAAGGATTCCAATTTCGTTTTTTAAATTACGCTTCCAATTATGCTAACGCTCCTGAACCCTCATTTAACTCCAATAATGATATTTGGAACTTGGACTATGTTTGGTTAGACACTGCTCGTAGTATCAATGATACGATTATCAATGATATTGCCATGATAAAAAACTTTGATTCATTTATAACCGGCTTTGAATCTGTTCCATGGAAACATTATTTGCAAAATCAGGCAGAAGTGAAAACAGATAGTGTTCGCTTTGTGTATCGAAGTAACGGAGAAAACGAACAGGGTGTAAATCGGCAATTTGTCATTTCGGATTTGTGGGGAAATGGTTCTGGGTACACATCTATTGATGATAATGAAAATATTTATCCTTTTGAAACCATAACTTATACAAAGTCAGTTCCTTATGTTTTTGAGTCAGATCAGACGGATACAGCAATGTTTGAAGTTAAAGGATTTATAAGTACTGACGAAGAAGAAATTCGGAAGCCTTTCCGTTGGAACGATACAGTGTACTATTATCAAAAATTTGAAAAATATTATGCCTATGATGATGGTGTGCCGGAAGTTGGATATGGAATAGGGGGCGTTGGGACAAGCTCTGCTTCATTGGCTTATGAATTTACGCCCCTTGTTGGAGATACTCTGCGAGGTGTGAATATTTATTTCAACCATGTACTAAACGATGAAAATGTAAACTACTTTTATTTAATGGTTTGGGACGATAATGAAGGTTTACCAGGTGATACATTGGTCTATCAGATTGGTGTAAGGCCTGAATTTAAAGACAGTTTATATCATTATCGTTATTACGCTCTGGATACACCAGTTTACGTAAATAATACATTCCATATCGGATGGTCAAAAACCTCTGACGATATGTTAAATGTTGGTTTTGATAAAAATCGCGATGCAAGTGATAAACTCCGAATAAATTTGTTCGGAGAGTGGCAACAAAGCAGTTTTTCCGGAGCGGTGATGATTCGTCCTGTGTTTAGCACAGAGCCTTATTCTGCAATCCCTGAAAAGGAAATTCCGATGGCAGAGTTTGCGCTGTATCCGAATCCTGCGCGAGGTCAGTTTTATGTTGCTGGAGATACTGATTATGAGCGGCTGCAGATTGTAAACTCAACCGGGCGCATCGTTTATGATGTCGCAAAGCGGAATGAATATGAAATTTCAAATTTTACCGATGGTCTGTATATCGTGCTGTTTTATAAGCACAACCGGATGATAGGGAAGCAAAAATTACTCATTAGAAATTAATAGAATGACAGAATATCGGGAGTTTGACGAAATACTTGATGCAGAGAGTGAAGAGTCGCAAAGTTACGAACATCATCGGTTTAAGGCTGACCCTGGACAAGCGGCGTTAAGGTTGGATAGATTTCTTGTTGATCGCTTGCAAAATGCATCGAGAAATAAAATACAGGCTGTTGCAGATGACGGAAATATTTTTGTGAACGGGAAACCTCGCAAATCGAATTACAAAGTAAAACCTGGAGATGAAATCAGTATTCAACTGGATTATCCGAAACGGGAAATTGAACTTATCCCAGAAGATATTCCGATTGAAGTTGTGTATGAAGATGAAAGTCTGATTGTCGTAAATAAACCGGCAGGAATGGTTGTGCATCCGTCCTATGGACATTATACCGGAACCCTACTTAATGCTTTGGTTTATCGATTTAAGCATCTTCCTTTGTTCGAAGGTGCCAACGACCGCCCCGGATTAGTGCATCGTATTGATAAAGATACCAGCGGATTGCTTGTGATTGCCAAAACAGAGCATGCATTGACGCATTTGTCAAAACAATTTTTTGATAAAACATCACATCGAAAATACATTGCCATGGTTTGGGGTTTACCCGACCCGCTTGAGGGAACTATAACCGGAAATGTCGGTAGAAGCTTGAAAAACCGTAAAATGATGTATGTTTTTCCCGATGACGATTTTGGAAAACATGCCGTAACACATTATAAAGTAATTGAAGAGTTGGGATACGTTAATTTGGTGGAATGTAAGTTGGAGACCGGACGCACACATCAAATTCGGGTCCATTTTCAGTACATTGGGCATCCATTGTTTAATGATTCAACTTATGGAGGCGATAAAGTTTTGCGGGGAACGGTATTTACGAAATATAAGCAATTTGTTCAAAATTGCTTTGCCATTTTGCCGCGTCAGGCGCTTCATGCCAAAGAATTAGGGTTTGTGCATCCGGAAACCGGTGAGCAAATGCGCTTTAATTCAGAGATTCCTGAGGATATGAGACTTGCCATTGAAAAATGGCGTGCTTATGTTTCCAATCGGTAGGTTGAATAGTTTCTAATTACTATCCCGTGGTGGCATATTTCCGCCCCGTCCGCATTGACGGTATTTTTCAAGCAAATGCCTTCTGAAACCGTTTTCTGCAAGATAAAGTTTTGCAATTTTTTCATTTGACAGCACGGTTTTAAACAACTTATGATATTTTGAAGTCACAGCTGCTTTTTCAAGATCAATTTGTATTAAGCGGTCAATTTTAGTTTCCACTTCAGTATTACTCAAATTGCTTTCGTTATCATCAATGAAAGCCATAATGTCATGAGCTTCAGTAATCAATGCTTCAAATTCTTTTTGATATGCATTGTATATTGGCCAGAATTTTTGTGCTTCATTTATACTCAAGTCAATTTGAGTTGTCAGATAAGCTACTTTTTCGGCACGCATTTCTTCGTGTGAATTTTTTTGCATTTTGCCATGTCCGTTATGACCTTGTGCGAAGGTCATAAGTGGAACGAGACTGATAAGGAAAATAATATAAATACGTTTCATAATTTTTCAGTTTTATTCGTAATACAATATGCTACTGTAATCGTCTTGCGTAAGATAAGCAATCATGGTTTCTTCAGAGATTTCATTTTCTTCCTCAGAAATTTCATCTGAAAGTGCCGCATAAATGGTTTCTTCTGAAATCATATCATACTCAAAATATTCAGATTCTATGGTTTCGGTTTGATTGTCAGTGATTTGTTGGTTGTGATAATCACCGGTAAAAACATTCAATCCGATTTTGATAATAAAAGCGAGCCCAATAAAAAATCCGGCAAAGTACAGATAGGGCTTAAGGACAGTGAAGAATCCGGGTTTGACTTCTTTCTGTTTTTCAGCCTGAATCTTGTCCCGTACTGCGTCAGGAAGTGTTTCAAAGTAACCGTCAGGTGCTTTGAAAGGGTCTTTTTTCGGTATGTCGTTTAGGCGTTTCATTATAGTTTAGATGCTAAATTACTGATTTCGTTTAATCTTCTTTCAAATATTTTTCAATTTTTTTCACTGCATGATGATATGATGCTTTGAGTGCGCCTTTGCTGGTTTTTAACATTTCAGAGATTTCATCGTATTTTAAATTATCATAATATTTCATATTGAAAACCAAGCGCTGTTTTTGTGGCAATTTCAGGATGGCCTCTTGCAGTTTTTTTTGCAGTTCATCACCATCAAAAAAACTGTCTGCGCGAAGCGATTGAATCAGGCTGTCCTCATAAGAAAGCGTAGCGAAAACATATTTGCGCTTTTGTTTCCGAATGAATCCGAGAGCTTCATTGATAGCAATACGATACATCCACGAGAATAATTGGGAGTCTGATCTGAAGGTATCCAGATTTTGATAAATTTTTATGAGTGTTTCCTGCAGCACATCATTTGTGTCATCATGATTGATTAGCACTTTTCGTATGGATGCATAAAGTCTTTCTTGATATTTTTTTACCAACAGATTAAATGCGTAGTCAGGATTTTCTGTCCTGAATCGTTTTAGTATTTCCTGGTCGTCAAGATGCTCGTTCATTAAGCCTTATTTGCGTGCGACGGCGCGTTCAGCAGCTTCAATGATGTCTGCAGTGTCCAATCCGTATTTTGTCAACAGTTCTTCGGGTTTTCCACTCTCCCCAAACGTGTCATCTACGGCTACCATTTCAATCGGACAGGGTAAATAATGCGCTAAAAGTTGAGCGACAGAATCTCCAAGCCCTCCGTTCATCATGTGTTCTTCTGCTGTTACCACAGCACCTGTTTTACTCACTGATTGTAAGATGGCTTCTTTGTCCAAAGGTTTAATTGTGTGAATATTTATTAAATCTACAGAAATTCCGTTTTCCTCAAGTTTTTGAGTGGCTTCGATTGCTTTCCAAACCAAGTGACCGGTTGCTATGATTGTTAAGTCGCTGCCTTCGTTGAGATGAACTGCCTGTCCGATTTCAAAATGCTGGTTTTCTGGTGTAAAATTTGGTACTTTTGGGCGCCCGAAACGCAAATATACCGGACCTTCATAGCTTGCAATCGCGATGGTTGCCGCTTTGGTTTGATTGTAATCGCAGGGATTAATCACTACCATACCCGGCAGCATTTTCATTAGTCCAATATCTTCGAGAATTTGATGCGTTGCACCATCTTCACCAAGTGTTAACCCGGCATGTGATGCGCAAATTTTCACATTTTTGTTGGAATAAGCAATGGATTGTCTGATTTGGTCGTAAACGCGACCGGTTGCGAAATTTGCAAAGGTTCCGGCGAAAGGAATTTTTCCGGCAGTTGCTAATCCTGCCGCAAGGCCCATCATATTGGCTTCTGCAATTCCTGTTTGGATGAAACGCTCCGGATGGTTTTCCGCGAAGGCGTTCATTTTTAATGATCCGGTTAAATCGGCGCACAATGCAACCACCTTGTCATTTGTTTTTCCTAATTCTTCGAGTCCTTCGCCAAAGCCTGAACGTGTGTCTTTATAATTTTGAACTTCAAATGCTTTCATGCTTATTTTGTTTTAATTTCAAAATGTTGTCCTGAGTAAACATTAAATCGTTTTTCGACGGTATATTTTGTTTTTTCATCTTTCGCATTGCGATATACTAGGCGATATCTTCCTGGTAATAATCGGATACTATAATCGGTTTTGTAAGGCGATAATTTATACACAGATTGCAAAAGATCACCTTCTTCATGAAGAATGTCCCCGACAACGGGTTGGTCAAAATGAATGATGATTTCTCCGGGTTGTGGGAGTTGAATTTTACTTACAAAACTTTGTTTGACATTGACATTGGTAAAGACTTTTCTTGGGATAGTCAGTACTTCAATGTCATAATTACCTGTGATGTATTTTCCGGTTTGTTGGATTTGTTGCACATTGAGCGTTGATGATTCTCCTTTTTTTCGCACGATGCACTCAACGAGGCTGTCATGCGGGTTTTCTCCCGGAATTTCAATTCGTAAATAGCCTTGAGGTGCCGGTAAACTGATGATGTTGTGGATTCCTGGATTGAGTACAATGCTGTCTTTTCTGACCGGCGGAATAGTGTGCACAACCAAATCGTATTTTGTCATGATATCCAAGAGCACAGTGTCGGGATTGCCTTGACTATTGATGGTGTGCATGTAATTATAGCGAATGTCGCCTGAAAGATGGTCATGAAATGTCATAACAGCATTGGTTTCCGTTGGATTTCCGTCGGTGTCGAGTAAATTCACTTGTGCTGAGGTGTAGTTTAACACTTGATCCATCACAGCGCGCAGCGCATGGCGGAATTGGCGACTTGTTGTTGCATCAAAATAAAAACCGACACATTCAAATACGTCTTTAAATTCCACGTCTAGGCCAAGTCCGATAATAAAGGGTTTTAAAATAACTCCGCGGCTTTGTAACGCAAGTGAAACCGCACATGGGTCGCCATTGCATGCTTCTACGCCATCGGTAATTAAAATAACAATATTTCTGCTGAAATCATCGTCGGGGAAATCATAAGCACCTTCTTCTAATGAACGTGCAATAGGAGTGGTTCCCCGTGCAACCAGTCCTTCGAGTACAAATTTTATTTTATCGATATTGTCGGGTTCAAACGGAACTTCGAGTTTTGTATCGCTGCAATCTTGCGGGGGTACGGGTTTTTGATGTCCGTACACTCTTAGCCCGATTTCTAGCCCCTCGACTGTGGCAAGGGAATCCAATATTTCAGACATAAGATTTCTGGCGACATCAATTTTTCGTCTTCCGTCCCAACGCCCGAGCATACTTTGGGATGAATCGAAAATAAAAAGGATGCGTGTAATCGGTTTATCGGCACGTTTGATATTCTCAACATGTGTTGAGTCGATAATCAGCGAGTCTTGGGGATTAAATTCCTGTGCATTGGAATTTAAGGTCGCGCCAAGCAAAGCGATTAAAAAGAGTATTATGTGCCAAAATTGTTTCATTAATAATCTCCGATGGTTTCTTCTAATTGATTCAGTGCGGTTTCCAGTTGTTCATCATTTGGAGCAGCACCGTGCCATTTGTGAGTTCCCATCATAAAGTCAACGCCTGCGCCCATTTCGGTTTTCATGAGAATCATAATGGGTTTTCCGTTTCCGGTGCGGGATTTGGCTTTTTTCAATGTGGCAACAATTTTCTCCATGTTATTACCATCTGTTTCCAATACATCCCATCCGAAGCTTTCCCATTTTGCATGCAAATCTCCTAATGATAAGACCTCATCAACAGGACCATCAATTTGCTTGCCATTATAGTCAATTGTGGAAATTAAATTATCAATTTTGTTTGCAGCTGCGAATAATGCAGCCTCCCAGATTTGTCCTTCCTGCATTTCCCCATCGCCGTGGAGGGAAAAGACAAATTGCGGATCATTGTTCATTTTTTTTGCAAGCGCAGCACCGGCAGCAACAGATAGTCCTTGCCCTAAGGAGCCTGATGCAATCCGAATTCCGGGAAGTCCGTCATGAGTTGTCGGATGTCCTTGTAATCTGGAATCAATCTTTCGGAAAGTTTCCAATTCTTTTGTGGAAAAATATCCACTGCGCGCTAACACGGAATACCAGAGTGGAGAAAGATGACCGTTGGACAAGAAGAACAAGTCTTCATTATTTCCTTTCATAGAAAAACTTTCCGGATTATGTTTCATGCATTCGAAATAGAGTGCAGTCAGATAGTCTGCGCATCCTAGACTACCACCTGGGTGTCCGGAGTTCTGTGCATGTACCATTCTTACAATATCTCGTCTTACTTGCGAGGCAATTTTTTCTAAACGTTCAATATCTGCCATTGTTTCAATTCTTAGATGTTTTGCGTTACAAAAGTAAAAGAATCTAACAAAAATCGGGCTTGTTTTTTTATTTTATCCAAAGCACATAAAAAAATGTTAGCTAATTGATTGCACACATTGCCAAAGCCCCACAAGCCAACTCTGAAACCAAAGCTTTGTCAAAGAGTGCATACAAATAATGAAACCTACTAATTGACATATGCAAATACGCTTAATTTTGCGATGAATAATGCAGGTTAAATTCAATTAGTAAATGGAACTTTCATTAATAAAACTTCATTGCCGGCTTCAATAATAAAATAAGGACGAAAAAACATTTTAAGATAATAATATTCAATGGAATAATTATAGCTTACAATATGTGAATTCTTTTCACCATTCCCTCCGTAACTTACTGTTCCCGGTTTATCATAAAAATGAAATGTGGGTTTTATTTTGGCATTTTCAATTTCAAATCTCAAGAAGTCTTTCTTTGTATTTTTGCCCTTACTGTCTTTGACTTTACTTTCATACATTTCCATATTTACTCCAAGCATAGGTGTTCCGTCGTGGTAAGCTATTTCTATTACGTGTTTTTCGATTGGTATTTTTACTTTTTCGCCAAATTTGGTTTCATATTTGTATTTTTCGTAAGCAATTGTGTTTCCATACTTGTCGTTTGTTTTAGTTATCATTTCGTTTATACTGCTATCTACATTATATGTCTCATAGGTGTAAAGCAGATATTGATTACCCACATAATTAGAGTATTCTGTTTTCGCTATTAACGCTTGATCTTCAAATGTTTTTGTTGTAATCAAATGATCCTCATTGTCATATTCGTATACTGCATATCTGTTAGTTTCATCACCATGATAAACAGAATATACTTCTTTTATTTTTCGACTTTTATTGTCATATTCACGCTTATATTCAAGAAAAATTACCCCAGAATATTGTGATTTTATATAAACCACTAATGTGTCATCTAAATAATTTGAGCTCAATCTCAAATCTTCACTTTCGTCTGAATTGTATGTTACTTTTTCTGTAAGTTTTCCTGCATTATTATATTTATCTATTTCCTTTTCAATTATTTGACCTT